>NZ_NYWI01000054.1:0-94375 GCF_002684955.1 Tistrella sp.
AGCCCCGCCCGGCGCCGCGTCGTCCGCGGTGCCCGTCGGTGTGGGGCGGTTTATAAGGGCCACAGCCCACCCTGGCAACACCTTTTTTGACGGTTTTTTCGGACATCCGTCCGGCGACCGCACAACCCATTGGGACTCCGTGAAGAATCGCCTCCGGATTTTTTCGCGACGCAAAGACCGTTCCGGTCCGGGCAGCCATCACGCCCCCGTACCGGCCCGTCCACCTGCTTCGGCGGATCCCCGGTCACGGCATCTTGTACCGGCGCCCGGCTATGCCCATCCTACATGGTTAAGGAAATGCTGCGATCAAGCCCCCGCCCCACCCGCGGAGGCGGATCGTGGCGGCGACGCGGAGCCCATTCGCGCGCCATCCCGCCGCTTACGCGCGGGGACACCGATGCCGGGACCGGGGCCGGACCCCGTCTCCAGGCATCGCAGGAGGAACGTCACGGCCGGCGGGTCCGTTCAACGGACAGACCGTCCCCCTTTCTGCCCGGGGGCGGCCAGCTTGGAGGAGATCGGGCGCATGCTCGTCGAACACATCCTGCGGCGGAAAGGCCGCCGCATCGCCATCGTCGATCCGGAAGCCACCATTTCCCGCGCCCTCGAGATCCTGGCCCAGGACAATATCGGCGCCCTGCCGGTGGTCCGCGACGGCCGCATCGTCGGCATGCTGTCGGAGCGCGACGTCGCCCGCGGCCTGGTCGACCGGGGCGCCGCCCTGCTCGACACCCCGGTCACCGAGCTGATGACCACCCGGCTGACCACCTGCCGGCCCGAGACCACGATCGAAGAACTGATGACCATGATGACCATGCGCCGCATCCGCCATGTGCCGGTGCTGGGCGAGGATGGCGGCCTGACCGGCATGATCAGCATCGGCGACGTGGTGAAATGCCGCCTGGACGAGCTGGAGACCGAAGCCCAGGCGCTGCGCGACTACGTGGCCGGCGTTCAATGACCGGCTCTCCCCGGCCCTGACCGGCCGTCAGCCGGCCTCTGCGGCCAGCCGATCCAGCGCCACGCCGTCGATCATCTGCAACATCCCGCCCGTCGCCTCGAAGCCCATCCGGGCATAGAAGCGGCGGGCGCGATCGTTGTCGGCCTGGACATGCAGCTCCAGCCGGTCGGCGCCGAGCGCAGTCGCATGGCCTGCGACATGGGCAATCAGCCGCCGGGCGACCGCCCCGCCGCGGGCGGCCGGCACGACGTAGAGATTGTCGAGCAGCAGATAGTCCCGCGCCCGAAAGCTGGAATAGACCGGGAACCAGCTGGCGAAGCCCAGCGCCCGGCCGGCCGCATCTTCGGCCAGCGCCGCCTGAAAGCGCGGTGCCGGACCGAAACCGTGTGCGGCCACCAGCGCCTCGGTCGCGCGGAACCGGGCGCCGGCGCCGTCCTCCACCGCAAGATCGCGCAGCAGCGCCCAGAGCCGCCCGGCATCCGCCGCCACGGCCGCACGGATCACGATCCCGGCGCCATTACCAGATCCGGTCATCCTGCCCTCTTCAAGGCTCCCGCCCTCTTTACATCTTCGGGCACCAGCCCGGTCGACAGCGACCAGGCATCGACATCATTGGCGCCTTCGGTCGCGATCACCAGCACCCGCGCCGCAGGCCCGAGCCCGAGCGCGGCCTGAAGCCCCGGATCCGCCACCGCCTGGAGCAGACCCGCGAGCCCCGCGGCACCGCTTTCGCCCACCACAAGGGCAGGATCACCCGCAACCGGCCGGGCCAACCGGTTCACCGCCGCCCGTGCGGCCGTATCGGGCACCGCCATGAAATCGCGGGCGAGGCGCGAGAGGATACGCCAGCCGGTCGCCGAAGGCTCGCGGCATTCAAGCAGTGCCATCACGGTCGGCGCATGGCCGGCAAGCTGCAGGCGCTGCCCGGCCCGCACACTTTCCAGCAGGCAGGCGGCCCCATCCGGTTCCACCACCACCAGCCGGATGCCCAGGCCCGCCAGCGCCAGATGTGCCGCGACCGCGGCCGCCATGCCGCCGACACCGGCCTGCAGGAACAGATGGGTCGGCGGCCGGTCGCCGCATTGACGCAGGATCTCGGCCGCCATCACGGTATAGCCCTGCATCACCAGGGTCGGGATCCGTTCCTGCCCCGGCAGGGCCATGTCCGAGACGTTGATCCAGCCTTCGGCTGCGCAGCTCCGGGCGACCGCGGCCAGGCTGTCGTCGTAATCGCCCGCCACCCGCACGATCCGGGCCCCCTCGGCCCGGATGGCATCGGCGCGCACTTCGCGCACGCCCTGATGCAGGAAGACCACGGCCCGCGCGCCCACCAGCCGCGCCCCGGCGGCGACCGACCGGCCGTGATTGCCGTCGGTGGCGCAGGCCATGGTGAGGGTGCGGGTAACCGCGAGAAGGGCAGGCGTGCCGAGATCTTCCGGCCCGAAGCGGCGCCCCGTCCGCCGGCCGGCCTCGTCCAGCGCCAGACGGATCGCGGCATGGGCGCCGCCGAGCGCCTTGAAGCTGCCGAGCCCGTGGCGCCCGCTTTCATCCTTCACCAGCAGCGCCCCAAGGCCCGAGGCCGCGGCAAGCCCCGGCAGTTCGACCAGCGGTGTCGGCCCCTCGCCATGGGTGACGGCGAACAGAGCCTCCGCCGCGGCAGCGGCCCCGGCGCCGAAGGCGGCCGCATCGGCAGGATCGAGCGCGCCGCCGGCATCGGCGAGCATGTTGGGCAGATACATGGTCCATCCCCTGGCTGCTGTGAGAGGATGGAAGAATATTGCGTGTCGCCAGAGAAAGGCGCTTTGATCCCGGGGCGTCGACGCAAGTTTTTCTCGTCCGGAGGCCGCCAGATGACGATCGGATCCAACCGCGCCGAACTCGACGGCTTCGATCTGGCGATCCTGGCCCTGCTTCAGCAGGATGCGCGCCTGCCGCAGCGGCGGATCGCCGAGGCGGTGGCGCTGTCGACACCGGCGGTGCAGCGGCGGATCCGGCGGCTGGAAGAGATCGGCGTGATCCTGGCCAATGCCGCGATCGTCGATCCGGCCCGGCTCGGCCGACCGATCACCATCCTGGTGCTGGTGGAGGTGGAAAGCGAACAGGCGGCCCCGCTGGACGCGACCCGCGCCGCCTTTGCCGCCGCCCCCGAGGTCCAGCAATGCTATTACGTCACCGGCGAGGCCGATTTCGTGCTGGTGGTGACGGTGCCCGACATGGGGGCCTATCAGGCGCTGACCCGCCGGCTGTTCCTGGACGACCCCAATGTCCGGCGCTTCCGCACCTTCGTCGCCATGGAACGGGTGAAGGTCGGGCTGGCGGTGCCGGTCGATGCCGCGGCCGTCAACGGCTGGTCATGAGGTCCCGAGGCGGTCGTAAACTCAAGACGCCGTCGTGAAGGGATTGGCGCCGGTCGCGGCCAGCACCGCCCAGGCGGTGGCGCCCAGATGCGGCCAGCGGTGGTAGCGGAAATCATCGATCACGCTGTCGGGGCCGATGGCGAGGCCGGTGGTGATCGATGGCCGGCGCGTCGCCCAGAGCCAGCCCCCGGGCGAGACCTCGCCCAGCACCAGATCGAGCAGGCGCTGCGCCTCGCCCGTCTGGCCCAGATGGCCGGCAACCAGGGCCGCCTGGGCGGTGCCCTCGATCCAGATCCCGTCGCGGTCGTCGTTGAAATCGAAGCCGCCATCGATGCCATGGGCATCCCCTGCCCAGGCCCAGGCACTCCGCCAGGCCACGGGCGCCCCCTGCAACAGCAGAGGCCAGAGCTGGGCATCCAGCCCCGAGGTCCTGGTGTTGAGCGTGGCCCCGTCGGGCAGGGTGCCGGTCGGGAAGTGATCGCTGCCGGCCTGCCACATCCGGTCGAGGAACCGGCGCGCCCGATCTGCCGCAACGCCCCAGCCGGCCGTGCCGGGATCGGCGGCCGTCAGGCGCGTGAACAGCGCCACCAGATCGGCATGATGCTCGGTCGATTTCCAGCCGATCCGGCGCAGCCCCGCCCCGGCCCCGTCCACCCCGCCGGTATAGCCGCCGGGGCCGGCCTCGTCGGCGGTCTGGTCGATCACCCAGCCCCCGATCCGGCGGGCGGCATCGAGGGCCTGTCGGCGCAGATCGGTCGGGAAAGCCGGATCCTCGGGGCGTTCTACCACCGCAAGCAGGGCAAGGCCCACCCAGGCCGCATTGCCGGTGGCGGTGCCGGTCTGATAGGGATCCTCCACCCAGCGGCCTGCGGCGGCATCCCACCAGCCATTGGGGGGCGGCGGGCTTTCGGTCTGGGCACCGGCGCGATAGGCATTGCGCACGCGGCCGCGATCGGCACCCGCCTGGCGCGGATCTTCCGACAGCACGGCATCGGCGAAGGCGGTGGCGATCCTGGCTGCGGCATCGCTGCGGCCGCAGGCGATCAGCGCGCGGAGGGCCAGGGCATTGTCATAGGCGAAGGCGGCGCCGGCAAGCGCCGGGTCCGGATGCGGGCCCGACCCCGCCGGGGCATCCCAGCTGCGCAGGAAGACCGGACCGGCACCCCCGATCGCATCCACCCGCCCGGCCATGGCCTGACAGAGCGGCACCGCCCCCTCGGGCAGGATCGGCGCCGCGGCCGGGGCCCGCATGATGCCGAGCGCGGTGAGCGCCGCCACCAGGACAGGAAGGGTCGGGCGTCGAAGATGGGCCGGGCGTCGCGACATCAGAGATCGGCGACCCGGAACGGCCGGATCTCGAAACTCTGCCATACGCCCTGAACGGTATAGGGGTCGGCGGCCAGGGCGGCATCCAGCGCCGCCCGGTCGGGATATTCGGCCAGCATGGACGAACCGATCATGGTGCCGGCCTCGTCCAGCATCGCGCCGCCGATGATCAGATGGCCGTCGGCCTTCATCCTGCGCGCGTTCTCCAGATGGGCCGGGCGCGCCGCCGCACGGCGGGCCGGCGCTTCGGCATCGGTACCGTCGCGGGCGATGACCAGGAACTGCATGGGCGTCTCCTTGATACCTCGTCTCGGCCGGTCTGCCGCCGGCCCGGCGTGTCGCGTCTCTGTCGGGGCCGGATCAGGCGTCGCGGCCGAGCAGGGCCATCAGCTCGCGCCATTCGCGCGGGCTCATGCCGGTCTCCTCGCGCGTCGGCATCTCGCCGGCCAGCATGCGCCGGACGACATGCAGGGCGCTGCGCGACAGGTGTGCGCCGCCCAGCCGGTATTCCTCGAAGGCGGCGGCGACCAGCGGCACCCAGCGATGGGTGATGTCCATCATGGTCTCGGCATAGGCGCGGATTTCGTACTGGGCATGGGGATCGGCACGCAGCGACAGAAAATGCAGCAGGTTGTGCAGATCGGTCTTCCAATACCACTGCGTATAGTAGTTCAGGGTCAGGTTCATCCGCGCCAGCTCGCGCGCCAGGCGGTCGCGGGTCGGATCCTCGGCCTCGCCCTCGTCGGTCTCGTTCAGCATCCAGCGGTAGTTGTCGTACACCCGCCGGGCATCGTCGCGCAGGATGTCCATCACCCGGCCGGCCTGATCGGCCGGCAGCAGCGCCTCACGGCCCTGGCGGTTGCTGGTCGACTGCGCCGCCACCTGATCGGCCGCCGGCACGTAGAACTCCCGATCCAGGATCGAATAGCGCGCCGAGTATTCATTGACGTTGGCGGTGCGGTGGCGGATCCACTGCCGGGCCACGAAGATCGGCAGCTTCACATGCAGCTTGATCTCGCACATCTCGAACGGCGTGGTGTGCCGGTGGCGCATCAGATAATTGATCAGCCCGCGGTCCTCGTTGACCTTGCGGGTGCCGCGGCCATACGAGACCCGCGCCGCCTGAACCACCGCCGCATCGTCGCCCATATAGTCGACCACGCGCACGAAACCGTGGTCGAGCACCGGAAAGGCGGTGTGCAGCACGCTTTCCATGCCGGTCGAGACCGTGCGCAGGGTGGGCACCGCCTCGGCGCGCAGGGCGTCGATTTCGGCCTGCTGCTCGGGGGTTACGGTCATCGCGTCGGTCTCCTTCCGGCGTGGATCTGGTCGCCCCTGGATACAGGGGCCGCCCCCCGCAGGCAAGGGCGCGGCGTGCCCCTGCATCGCATGGCCGCAGCTTGGGCTTTGCATGTCACGGCCGAGGGCCTATATATGGGGTGCCGGTCGCAAGGCCGGCTATGGCGATACAGGGCCTCACGGAATAATCGTATCGGACCCGGGGGCAGTGCCCGGCGCCTCCACCAGTTCAGATCACCGGCCTTCGGGCCGGTGCTCCATGGGGGCGAGCCAGGATCGACGTGCGTGGTAAAGGTTTGGTCTTCGCCCGGCATGATACCGCCGTTATCGGGTCACTCAAACAGGTGCGAACGACAACCGTGTCGCCCTCGCTGCCTAACTAGGCAAGCGCGGTTCGGGGGGCACCGGGCAACAGAAGCCCCCCACTCTATCACCGGCCGCAGCCGGTCCGGATGCCGTGTCGCGGGATGCGGGGTCCGCCGTTGCAGCCGGGCCTCGGCCCTTCTTGACCAGCCGACGATCATCTTCAACCGACGATCATCGAGACCGGACGCCGCATGCCGCAGATCGCCTACGACCAGCTCATCGACACCGCTCTGCGTGGGGTGGTCCGCACCGTTCTCGAACAGGCTGCCGAAAGCGGCCTGAGCGACGGCCATCATTTCTACCTGACCTTCCGCACCCAGGCGCCGGGCGTCGAGGTGCCGGAATATCTTCGCGCCCGCTACCCGGAAGAGATGACCATCGTGCTGGAGCACGAGTTCTGGGGCCTGGACGTGAACCAGCACGGTTTTGCGGTGACGCTGGCCTTTGGTGGCCGCCACGAGCGCCTGGTTGTGCCCTTCGTCGCCATCACCGGCTTCGCCGATCCGAGCGTCAAGTTCGGCCTTCAGTTCCACGCCATCGACGAGGCAGACGACCTTTTCGACGACGAGGATGAAGAGGTCGACGAGGAGATGTTCGAGATCGAGGATCGGCTGTCCGAAGGCCAGGACAACGGCCGCGCGGCGCCGACCCCCGAGGCCGAGGCCGGCGACAACGTCGTGGCGCTCGACCGGTTCCGCAAGCGCTGACCCCCGATGGCGGAGGCAACCACCGCCGATGGTGCCGCCGGCCTGCCGGCGGCCGCCCGCCGCGTGGCCGCAGCGCTTGAAGCGGCTGGCCATCCGGCCGTGATCCGCATTTTCCCCGACAGCACCCGATCCGCCGCCGAGGCCGCCGCCGCCGTCGGCTGCCGGACGGAAGAGATCGTCAAATCGCTGATCTTCCGGCGCAGCAGCGACGATGCCGCGGTGCTGGTGCTGATCGGCGGTGCCGACCGGGTCGATACCGCAAAGCTAGCCCTGGTCGTGGGATCGAAGACCGGCCGGGCGGATGCGGATTTCGTGCGCCGGACCACCGGCTATGCCATCGGCGGCGTGCCGCCGCTCGGCCATGCGACAGCTGCGGTGGTTGTGATGGACGAAGGGCTGATGGCGCTCTCCACCGCCTGGGCGGCCGCCGGCACCCCGCATGCGGTGTTCGAGACCACGCCGGCCGATCTGGCCCGGATCACCGGTGCCGTGATCGCAGCCGTGGCCGCCACGCCTGCAGCCTGACCGGCCGGCCATGGCCGCTCCGCTCCCGCCCGCCCCCCTGGACGACGATCCCCCGCAGAACCTGATGCTGCCGCCCCTTGAGGCGGCGGTCGAAAAACGCTCGGTCTCCATCCAGGGCCACCGCACCAGCGTGTCGCTGGAAGCGCCGTTCTGGCGGGTGCTGAAGCGGGCGGCACGCGTGCGCGGCATCTCTCTGGGCGCGCTGGTCGCGGCGATCGATGCCGCCCGGCGGGTTGATCGGGTCAACCTGTCGAGCGCGCTGCGGCTCTTCGCCCTGGCCGAGGCGGAAAGCCGGGCCGCCGCTGCCCTTTCCGACCCGGAATCCACGCTGCGGGCCCCGCCGGAAGACGCCTCGGACCAGCTGTGACACCCCCGGCGCTTGCGCCGCAGCATCCGCGTGGTATATCTCTGGGCCGGGGATGAGAGCTAACGGCCCGTCCGTGACCACATTCCCGATTTTTTGGCGGGGCGTAGCGCAGCCTGGTAGCGCATCTGCTTTGGGAGCAGAGGGTCGCGTGTTCGAATCACGCCGCCCCGACCATATCTATATCTATCCTGTCCGGCCGCGCCGGCCCACCAGCCTCGCGGCCACGAACCGGACCACCCGAAACGGCCCGCCGGCCCGAAGCGACCGGTATCGAGGCCCGTCGACAAGGATCGTGTGAGGCGATGGACGCGCGCATCTACCTGCCGGCGAAGAACGCCATGCAGTCCGGCCGCGCCAACACCCGCAAATGGGTGCTGGAGATGGAACCCGCTGCGGCGAAGCGCCTGGACCCCCTGATGGGCTGGACCGGCTCTGCCGATACCGACCAGCAGGTCGTGCTGCGGTTCGAGACCCCGGACGAGGCCGTGG
Source organism: Tistrella sp. (assembly GCF_002684955.1). NCBI lineage: Bacteria > Pseudomonadati > Pseudomonadota > Alphaproteobacteria > Geminicoccales > Geminicoccaceae > Tistrella > Tistrella sp. The sequence continues at coordinate 8,398 of NZ_NYWI01000054.1, forward strand.
CCTTCGCCAAGCGCAAGGGCCTGACCTACGAGGTCTACGAGCCGCATATGCGCGACCTGAAGATCCAGGCCTATGCCGACAAGTTCCGCTGGGACCGCGTGCGCTGAGCACCGCCCCGGCCTGACATGTGCCCTTAGCTCAGTTGGATAGAGCATCGGCCTTCTAAGCCGGCGGTCGCAGGTTCGAATCCTGCAGGGCACGCCAGTCTTCCACGCCGCAGTCCGGTCCGCCGGGCTGCGGCGTGTCGTTTCGGGGGCGTGGCCGGCGAGCGCCCTTGTTCTTGCTGAGACATAGATCGCGGAGGGGGAGCGGCATTCTCTACGGGTGCTCTAGTCACAACGCTATCCACAAATGCGCTACTTGCGCATAACCTGTCAAAAGAGGTGCTCAAGCGCATCGCGGATCAACGAGATAGTTGACGTGCTCGTCATAGCGCCCTCGCAGAGATCCACACTTTTCTTCATCTTCACCGTCCAGTTCGCGGTTTGAAGGAGATCTTGGATAATGACGGATAGAAAATCTGCTACGGTTCATTACCGACGGATGGAAGATCCGGTGAATGCACTAAAGGGAGATACTTTAGAAGCACGAATTCGAAGTGCCCTCGCCGATCAGTTCAATGGCGGTGTTTTATCAGAACATTGGAGCAGGCGCGCATGGAACCGAGCCGAAAATTCTGATACTCTACTTATGAACATATACCATGATGATGGTGTTAGCTTTTTTGGCGATCTTACGGTATATACCCAGGGCTACATGCAAGCTCTGCTGCGTAATGAGCAAGATGTAGCAATGCTACCAGTCGAGCAGCAGCCTCCCCCAGCAGGACGAGAGTATATTCATTCGATGATGTTCTGGATGGTCATCGGCAATCATGTCATGACGATCCAGAGCCGATCGCTTTCAACTAAACATCTCGAACAATACTTAACTTGGCTACTCAAAGAGCGAACGGCCCAGATGGGGCAAAACGGTCATGTGCTGCTCACCGCGAAGTTCGATAGCGACGAAGTTGGGGGGCAGCTAGACGATATCCGCGAAATTGTCGTCGGTGGTACAGGCGTAGTTGAAGCCGCCTCGACGAGGTTACCTCAAGAGCCCGTAGCAGAACGAGAGGTGGGCCAGCACATAGATGTTGCTGCGCGTCGTTCATGGGGACAGCGCGCGGTCGCGGTGTTGCGCGCGATCATGAACAACGAGGCTGACTTGCAGGAGCTTCTGCAGAGCATCCCGGAGGACGCCGACTTGGATGTATCTGTGCACATCGGGTACAAAACGAAGAAACGTCGCGTGAGCCGTGCGCCGATGCAGCAGGCACTACGAAATTTGCCCGAAGGTGAAATCACCGCGGTCGGGAAGGACGGCAGGCTGACGGGAAAGGACATTCGCCTCAGTTATCCTGTACGCGTATTATCCAACGGTAGCTTACTCGATCCCACAGATGTTCGAGTCAAACTGAGAGCGGCCTACGACTACTTTATTGAGAATGGCAAAATCGAGGCCTAGAGGTACCAGAAAGATGCGTTGGCTGTTGCAGAAATGGGATTTCTTTCTGGCTGTCCTTTTGGCAGCCACGGGAGCCTATTTCCTGCCTCACGGCGCGGTGAAGAATATTACTACCGAATTAATTGCATTTTTCAGCATTCAGTCAGCGGTGATATTGCCCGCCATGATTTTTACAGCGGGCATCTTAAAACCAGATGGACTAGAACTCAAAGACGCCGAGCGCTACCATAAAGCCCTAAAATCTCAAATGCTGTTTTGGGTAACCTTGCTTGGCCTGGATTTTATTGCTGTCGTGGCTCTAATTGTTGGGAAAGCTTTAGAATGGACCCTTATCCTGCCAATGCCGTATGTCTTTCAGCCGGTGAACATTGGATGGTTTCTTCCGAGCGTTCTCTATTTCTCCGGCAGCCTTGCGGTGTTTCGTACCATTCCGTTCGTACGCGGTGTCCTCAGCCTGCTTGATTTAAACAGCGACATGACATTGAAGGCCATTACTCGTCGAAATAAGATCGAAAACACGGAAAGGAAAGCGCAAGCCAGCTCCCATCAAATGATTCTACCCGCAGAATACGGAAACATAATAAAATCCGAAAGAGAATAGTTAAGTCCATACGCAGATAGATGTATATATTCCGAAAATCGCCCCCCCTTTTCGCAACATTCATTCAAAATAGAAGTATAATATTGTGAGAAATTACATCGAAATGGAGTAGATTTTTTGACTCCTCGAGCGCACTACCTTATCTGTCGACACACCGATATTGTTAACAAATCGGGCCTAGTCGCTATGTTTCTCAATTTATTCTATCCCACGCCGGCATAGCCGCCGTTGGTCATGTTCAGAGCCCAGCTTCTGTCGAACTAGCTAGCTGAAGCGCTCGACAATCACGCCGTCTTCCACCGCTTCTGCAACTCAATCAACCAGTGCGAAAGCAGACCACTTCTGTCGGATATAGCTGTACGATCTTCCATCGCCTACGTTTGAGAAGCGAAGCCTGTAGTCCGGAGGACGTAATGCCCCTGAACGCCCGCAAGGCGGCGCCCGCCGCCCTGGCCGCGCTGCTCGCCATCATGGCCACAGGTACCATCCTGCCCGCCCATGCCGACGGCCCCTTCCCCACCAGCCTCGCCACCGAAGATCAGCAGCGGCTGGAGGCCTTCGAGACCGCCCGCGCCGAGGCGATCGCCGAGGCGCGGGCCGGCGGATCGCCCGAGGATGTGTCGGTGCTGGACGAGGTGCTGAGCGGCCGGCCGAGCAAGATGGAACCGGCCGAGATGGCCGGGATCTGGCGTTGCCGGACGATCAAGCTGGGCGGGCTGTTGCCGCTGACGATCTATCGCGACTTCAAGTGCCGGATCACCGATGACGGCGCCGGGCTGCGGCTCGAAAAGCTGACCGGCTCGCAGCGGACCGGCGGCACCTTCTATGATCTGGCCGACGAAACGCGCCTGGGCTATGCCGGCGCCGGCTGGGTGGCGGGCGAGGCTCCCATGCGCTACGGCACCGATCCCGAGCGCAACCAGGTCGGCTATCTGGTGGTGCTCGGCCCCGAGCGCATGCGGCTGGAACTGCCGCTGCCGCAGTTCGAGTCCAAATTCGACATTCTGGAACTCAGGCGCTGACGGGACTTCAGGCGCTGAGTTGCCGGGGCCGGCCACGATCCATCAGCAGCGCCGAAATCGCCCGGCGCACCGGTGCGGCCCCGCGGCCAAGATCCATCACCGCCCGCCGGGCGAGGCGTGCGGCGGGGTCGTCGCGGGTGTAGAGCCCGACGATGGCATTGGTCGCAGCCCAGAGCGGGGCCGCGGTCAGCTTGTGGCCGGCTTCGTAGCGGTGCAGCATCAGGGCCGAGGCGATGTCGCCATCGGTGCGGGCGGCGCGGGCGATGCCCTCGGCCAGGCGTTCGGCGCTCTTCAGGCCCAGATTGAAGCCATGGGCGGTGACCGGATGCATGCCGACCGCGGCATCGCCGATCAGCGCGAAGCGATGGCCGACGAAGCGGCGGGCCTGGACGGCGACCAGCGGCCAGCCATGGCGGGTGCTTTCAAGCTGCAGCCGGCCGAGCCGGCCGTCCAGCCGGACCATGATCTCATCCGCGAAGGCCGCGGGGTCGAGTGCGGTCAGCCGCGCGATCTCGGCATGGGGCAGCGTCAGCACCACCGAGGAGCGGCGGCCCTTGAGCGGCAGCAACGCCACCGTCTGGCCGTGACCGAACCATTCGGTCGCCACACCGCCATGATCGACCTGATCGTGGCTCATCCGGCAGACCAGCATCGTCTTGCCGAAATCCACCTGATCCGCGGCAATGCCGCGGGCCTCGCGCATCTTCGAGAACCGGGTATCGGCCGCGACCACCAGGCGGGCGGTCAACTCGCGGCCATCCTCCAGATCGACCGCCATGCCATGCGGGCGCACCCGGATGCCGGTCGCCTTCAGACCGTCCAGGATCGTCGCGGAAGTCTGCTCGCGCACCGCGTCATGAAGCGCCCGCCGGATCAGGTGATTGGGCACCAGACGGCCCAGCGGGCGGCCATCGGCGGCGCCGTCGAAGATCAGGCTGCGATGGCCGGCCCCGTTCAGCACCCGGGCGGCGCGGAGGGGGGCGGTCTCTCCGGCCGGGATCCGCGCCCAGGCGCCCAGCCGCTCCAGCACCGCCATGGAATGATGGGTGAGCGCGATCTCGCGGCCGTCGAAAGGCGGGTCGGCCAGAACGGCCGCCGGCTGCGGATCGATCAGGGTAACGTCGAACCCGGTGCCGTCCAGCGCCCGCGCGAAGGCAAGTCCCGCCGGGCCCGCGCCGATCACCGCCACATCCGTCTGCATGCGCCCCTCCTCCGTGACACCGGCCGCCGAGGCCGGGACGGCCTCGCGGGCGACAGGCTAGCAGCGGGCGCGGTGCGGTGCTATGCGGCGTTGTGTCCGGTGGCGGCACCCTTTGTCCTGGCGTCCGCTTCGGCCTCCGCCTCCGCTTCGGCAAGCCGGGCATAGCGGCGGGCCAGCACGGCGCAGACCATCAGCTGGATCTGGTGGAACAGCATCAGCGGCATCAGGATGGCGCCGGTATCGCGGCCGGCGAAGATCACATTGGCCATGGGCACGCCCGAAGCGAGGGTCTTCTTCGAGCCGCAGAACACGATGGTGATCCGGTCGGCCCGCGAGAAGCCGAGCCAGCGCGAGCCCAGCATGGTGATCGCCAGCACCAGGGCCAGCAGCAGGCAGTCGACCACCAGCATCACCGCCAGATCCAGCGCACCGACCCGGTTCCAGAAGCCCGAGACCACCGCGCCCGAAAAGGCGAGATACACGACCAGCACGATCGAGCCACGATCGACCAGCCCCAGTGGCTTGCGGTGCCGGCGCAGCCAGTCGCCGATCCAGCGTTCCAGCACCTGGCCGGCGATGAACGGTACCAGCAGCTGGAAGACGATCGCCTCCACCTGATCCAGCGACACCCCCTGGCCACTGGCGCCGAACAGCAGCGCCACCATGGCCGGGGTGATGAACATGCCGAGGATGTTCGAGGCCGAGGCCGAGCACACCGCCGCCGGGACATTGCCACCGGCGATGGCGGTGAAGGCGATCGAGGACTGAACGGTGGAGGGCAGCACGCAGAGGAACAGCAGCCCCATCGCGATCGCCGGCGACAGCACGCTTTCCGGCAGCAGATGGGTGATGGCAAGGCCCAGCACCGGGAAGATTACGAAGGTCGTGGCCAGCACCGCGATATGCAGACGCCAGTTGGTCATACCCTCGATCACGGTTGCGCGGGACAGCCGGCCGCCATGGAGGAAGAACACCGTCGCGATGGCGACGGTCGCGACATCGTGCAGGATCTCCGATGCCCGGCCGTCCACGGGCAGGATCGAGGCGGTCGCGACCGCCAGAATCAGCGCCAGCACGAAACGGTCCGGTAGAATGCGCGACAACAGGGCCATGGACGTCCTCCTTTCTGCTGTTCTGCGCCATCGCGGTTCAGGATGGAAGGAATAACAGGCATCATGTTTCACGATGACCGGATCCCCATCCCCGAGAGGCCGAGCCGATGCTCGATCCCGTTCAGCTGCGCAGCTTCATGGCCGTGGCCGAGGCCGGAAGTTACACCGCCGCCGCCCGCGGGCTGGGGCTCGGCCAGTCCACCGTCAGCCAGCATGTCGCCCGGCTGGAGGCGGCGGCCGGGCGGCGGTTGATCGATCGCGACACCCACCACCTGTCGCTGACGACGGATGGCGAGGCCATGCTCGGCTTCGCCCGCGCCATGCTGGCGGTGGAAGACCGGGCGCGGGTGCATTTCGCCGCCCGCGAACTCCATGGCCGGCTGCGCTTCGGCGCCTCGGAAGACTTCGTCACCAGCCGGCTCGGCCGGGTGCTGGAAAGCTTCGTGCGCGACCACCCGGCCATCGATCTGGAAATCACCGTCGCGCTCTCGGGCACGCTGCACCGCATGCTCGACGACGGATTGCTGGATCTGGTGCTGGCCAAGCGGCGTCTGGGCCGGCCCCGCGGCCGGCCGGTGCACCGCGAGCCGCTGATCTGGGCGGCGCGCAGCCCGGACATCGCCGATCCGGCCCGGCCGCTGCCGCTGATCGCCTTTCCGCCGCCCAGCATCACCCGGGCGGCGGCGATCGACGCGCTCGACCGTGCCGGCCGGGCCTGGCGGATCGTCTGCACCTCGGGCAGCCTGAGCGGGCTCAAGGCCGCGGCCGATGCCGGGCTGGGCGTGATGGTCCAGCCCCGCAGCATGCGTCCTCATGGCCTGGTGGAACTGGAGGGTGGCCCCGGCCTGCCGGCGCTGGAAGAGGTGGAGTTCATCATCGAGGACGTCTCGGTCCGCCGCCCGCCCGACAGCCCCGAAGCCCGCGCCGCCCGGATCCTGACCGAGGCGCTGGTGGTGGGGGGGATCTGGCGCAGCCCCTAGCGGCTAGGGAGAGATCACCGCCATGCCGAGCGCGCGACCTGCCGCCGCCATGCGCCGGTCCAGAGTGCACATCACCAGATCATGACGGCTGGCCACCGCCAGATGAAGCGCATCCCCGGCACGCAGGCCGAGAGCATGGTGTCTGGCATATCTTGCGGCCTTCAGAAAATCCTCCGCCGCGATCTGGAGAACGGATATTCCATCATCAAGCATGGTTGCGAAGGTGCTCTCGACATCTTCGCCAGTCGACGGGCTGATCTGCGCTGTCCGGATCTTGAGCGACAGTGCGGATGCAAATTCCGTGATCGTCCAGCGACTGATCCAGAGCCCCTGAAATTGATAGTTTTCCAGCCACAGAATCACACGCTCAGTGGCTGTCTCACGAGTCAGCCCCGAGACAAGAATGGAGGTGTCCAGGTAATACATTCAGAAGCGATCTTCGTCCCGCATCCGCCGGACGAAATCACCCGCCTCCTCCGGCTGCAGCGGCATGCGCGCGGTCAACGCCCTCAACCGGTTCAGATCGATGCCCTTGCCCGGCCTCCGCCCACGCCCCTCGTGCCCGGACGCTTCGGGATCGCCCCCGTCATCCCATCCGACCAGCCGTGCGACCGGCTGCCCATTGCGGATGATGACCACCGTATCACCCGCTTCGGCACGGTCGACCAGTTCGTCAAGCCGGACCCGGGCATCCTGAAGATTGACGCGGCTCATGATCACCCTCGGCTGACATCCACAGCCACATCCCTGACTGGGCGGCTGGACTAAATATGCGGCCGGCGGGCTGCGACCGCAACCCGGAACCCGTCTACAATCTTGAAATATATAAGATCTACTCCTGCGAGCGATGGTCCTGCAGGCCGGCATGGGCAGAGACCTGCCCCCGTTCCCCAACCACCTCCCGCACCACCCCGCGCAGCCAGCGATGGACCGGATCTGCGTCCATCCGCGGGTGCCAGAGCAGCGAGATGGTGATGTCGGGCACCGGCAGTGGCAGGGGGATGGTGACGAGGCCGTCGCGCAGCCGGCCGGTCGACCGCTCGGGCACGGTGGCGATCAGCCCGCCGTCGCGGACCAGGGAAAGGGCGGCCGGGAAGCTGGCGACGGTGGTGATCACCCGCCGCTCCAGCCCCAGCACCGCCAGCGCCTGATCGACGGCTTCGTGGCCCGTGGGCCGGCGCGCCACGCGGACATGGTCGCCCGCGGCATAAAGCGCCGGTGTCGGCTGCGGCGTGCCGGCCAGCGCATGATCGGCCCGCACCACCGCCACGAAGCGGTCGCGGAACAGGGCCTGGGCCCGCAATTCGGGCCCCGCGGTCCCGTCCGCCACCCCCGTTTCCAGATCCACCACCGCATCGCGCAGCGCCGTGCCGTCCTTGTCGGTGCGGGCGACGAAATGCAGCCGCACACCCGGCGCCTCCTGCGCGATCCGCGCGAGCAGGGCCAGACCGAAGGTTTCGACGAAGCCCTCGCGGGTTCTGAAGGTGAACGCGCGCGCGATCCGGGCCAGATCGGGCGGGGCTGCCGGCCGCAACAGGGCGGCCGCATCGCGCACCAGCCGCGCCGCCTCGTCCCGCAGCTCCAGCGCCCGCGGGGTCGGCACCAGGCCGCGGCCGGCCCGGACCAGCAGCGGATCGCCGGTGGTCTCGCGAAGTCGCGCCAGCACCCGGCTGGTCGCCGACGCGCTGAGCTGCAGCCGCGCCGCCGCCCGGGCGACACTGCATTCACTGAGCAGCGCATCGAGCGCGATGAGCAGGTTGAGATCCGGGATCGTCATGCCCTGATGATAGCACATGGCACGGCATCACATATGGCGCCCGATGCAGCCTTTGACTGCAAATGCTGCATCTTCCGCCATGTGAAGGCCGGGCGCAGGCTGTCTGCAGCTCCCGAGCGGGAGCAGGCGACCGACGGAGACCCCGATGACAGACATGCCTCCCTCCTCCTCCCCCATGCACGCCGATAGCACTCGGGCCGATGACACCCGGGCCGGCCGCACGGGTCTGGCCGGTCTGGCGCTTTCCATGCTGACCGCCTCGCTCGGCGTCAGCATCGCCAATGTCGCCCTGCCGACGCTCGCCCAGGCCCTCGACGTGCCGTTTCAGGCGGTGCAATGGGTGGTACTGGCCTATCTCCTGGCGGTGACGGTGGCGATCGTCGGCGCCGGCCGGCTGGGCGATGCGCTCGGGCGCCGGCGGGTGCTCTCGGCCGGGCTCGTGCTCTTTGCGCTTGCCTCGGCGGCCTCGGCACTGGCGCCCTCTTTCGACCTGCTGATCGCGGGCCGGGCACTCCAGGGGCTGGGGGCGGCCGTGTTGATGGCGCTGACCCTGGCACTGGTCCGCGAGACGGTGGCGGCAGAGCGCACCGGCGCCGCCATGGGCCTGCTCGGCACCACCTCGGCCATCGGCACCGCGCTCGGGCCTTCGATGGGCGGGCTGCTGATCGCCGCCGCCGGCTGGCGGGCGGTGTTCATCGTGCTGGTGCCGGCGGCGCTGGCCGCCCTGCTGCTGATCCGCCGCGGCCTGCCCGCCTCTCCTGCCCCCATCCCGGCCACAACGCTCCGGCAGGGACTCGACCTGCCCGGCACGCTGGTGCTCGCGCTCACCCTCGCCGCCTATGCCCTGGCCATGACCCGGCCTCACGGGCTGGATGCCATCGGCTTCGGCCTGCTCGGCCTCGCGGGCCTCGGTGTCACGATCTTCCTGGCCGTGGAGCAGCGTGCCGGGTCCCCCCTGATCCGGCCGGCGGCTCTCCGCGACCCTCTGCTCGCCAGCGGGCTGATCTGCAACCTGCTGATCGCGACCGTGATCATGACCACGCTGGTGGTCGCGCCCTTCTACCTCTCGCACACGCTCGGCCTCGATACCGCCCTGGTCGGGCTGGTGATGTCGGCGGGCCCCGTGCTCTCGGCCCTGACCGGCGTCCCGCTCGGCCGGCTGGTCGATCGTGTTGATGCCGGGCTGGTGGCGGTGGTGGGGCTCGGCGCCATGGCCACGGGGGCCACCCTGCTCGCGCTTCTGCCGGCCTGGTTCGGCCTGCCCGGCTATCTTGCCGGTATCGTGGTGCTCACACCCGGCTATCAGCTGTTCCAGGCCGCCAACAATACCCAGATCATGAGCGCGGTGCCGGCCGACCGGCGCGGCGTCACCTCGGGCATGCTGGGCCTTGCCCGCAATCTGGGGCTGGTGACCGGTGCGGCGGTGATGGGCGCGGTCTTTGCCGCAGCCGCGGGCGGGGATGTTGCCATCGCCGGTGCCGATGCGGTTGCCCGGGGGCTGCGCATCACCTTCGCCACTGCCGCCGCGCTGATGCTGGCCGGCATCGTCGTCGCGCTTCTGGGGCGCATGATGGCCGGCCGACGAGCTTCCGCCCTCAGATCCAGGCAGGATCGGTCGTGAACACGATGGTCAGCCAACGATGCGGGCCGGCCTCGCCCAGTGCCTCGCCGATCTCGCGGCGGATGCCGTCGAACCAGGCGGTCGTGCCCGGATGATCGGCGGGCACCACCACATGGATCTCGATGAACCGGCCGCGGCCGACCTTGGCGGCATAGCTGGAATAGGTGGTGAAGTCGTGCCGCGCCACCACCGCATCCATCACCCGCCGCACCCGGACATCCAGCGTGTCGGGGGTCATCAGGAAGATCTCGGTCGCCGCCCGCCACACGATCCGCGCCGGCACCGGCAGCAGACACAGCGTCAGCACCATCAGCACCGCCGGGTCGACATAGGGGGTGAGCCACACATGGGGCGTGCCGTCCAGAATGGCCCCCGCGACGAAGGCCGCCAGCAGAGCGCTGGTGATCAGCGCCGAGAGCAGCCAGCCCCGCGCATCCAGCGCCAGCAGGTCCGATCCGATCTGCCGGTTGGCGCGCCGGCCATAGGCGAACATGGTGAAGCCGATCGCGGCCACCACCACCGCATAGCCGGCCGCCCAGCCGAAGGCCAGCGGCCGGCCGCCGGCCAGCAGATCGGTCGCCGCGGTCACGAAGGCATAGCCGCAGAGCAGCAGGGTGATGCCGCCATTGACCGCGATCACCATCGGCTCGATATGCCAGAAACCGTGCTGGAAGCGCCGGCTGTCCTCGCGGGCCACCAGCCGGGTGACCATCAGCGACAGCAGCGACAGGGCGGCATCCAGCACCGAAAACACGCCGTCGAAGATGATCGACTGCGCGCCCGAGGCCAGACCGAAGCCGATCCCCAGCGCCGAGACCAGCAGGGTGGCGGCGATCGACCGGCGCAGAACCCGGGCTTCATGCGCGACGGTCATGCGCGGTCCTCCCGGCCGGAGGCGGGCAGCGCCACAGCCCGCTCGCGCAGCACCCGCCGCGCGACGTCGATGAAGGCCCGCAGCTTGGGCTGATTGCGGCTGCGGTCGGGGAAATAGAGCCGCAGCCCATCCGAGACCGGCAGCCAGTCCGCCAGCACCGTCTCCAGCCGGCCGGCCGCAAGATCATCGGCGATCTGCAGATCGGCGGCATAGATCAGCCCCAGCCCCGCCAGCGCCAGCTCGCGCATCAGGGCGGCATCGTTCACGATCGTCGCCCCCGGCGGGTCCAGCCGGAAGGCCTCGGTCGCGCGTTCGAATTCCCAGCGATAGATCATGCCCGATGTCGGGTAGCGATAGCGGATGCAGTCATGGCCATCCAGCAGCGCCCGCGGTTCCGACGGCCGGCCATGGGTGTCGAAATAGCCGGGCGTGCCCGCGACCACCCAATGGAAATCGCGGGTCAGCGCCAGGGTGATCATGTCGCGGGCGATGAATTCGCCGATCCGGATGCCGGCATCGAAGCCTTCATCGGCCAGATCCACCGCCGCATCCTGCACCGCCACCTCGACCGTCACCTCCGGATACAGCCGGCGCAGGACCGGCAGTACCGGCACCATCACCAGATCCACCGCCAGCCGCGGCACGGTCAGACGCAGATGACCCTGCGGCCGGCTGCGGAAATCGTCCAGCCGGTCGAAGGCGGCGGTCATGTCGGCCATGGCCGGGGCCAGCCTCGCCTTCAGCGCCTCCCCCGCCTCGGTCAGCCCCACCTTACGGGTGGTGCGGTGAAACAGCGCCACGCCGGTGCGCAGCTCCAGCGCCCGCACGGCCTGGCTGACGGCGGCCGGCGTCACCCCCAGCACACCCGCCCCGCGCCGGAAACTCGCCTGCTCGGCCACCGCCAGGAATTCGGCCACGCCCTGAAGGGCGTCGCTCCGCGACATCGGACACCTCGATTGGAAAGATGAACTTAACAGACTGGATATGACTACACGATTTTCATGACGCTTTCACCGGAGGAGGATCAGCTATCGGATCCGTTATCGGGAAAGGCCCCGCTCATGCAGTACACGACCCTCGGCCAGAGCGGCCTCGTCGTCTCGCGGCTCGCCTTCGGCACCATGACCTTCACCGCCGGCAATGCCGACATGCCCTCGGTCTACAAGACCGGCACGGCCGCGGCCGAGGCGATGATCGGGCGGGCGATCGATGCCGGCATCACCCTGTTCGACACCGCCGACGGCTATGCCGGCGGCGAGAGCGAGACCATGCTCGGCCGTGCGCTCGGGGCCCATCGCGACCAGGTCGCCATTGCGACCAAAGTCGGTTTCCGCAACGGCCCGGCCCTCGACCGTCAGGGCCTGTCGCGCCGCCACATCCTGCGGTCGATCGATGAAAGCCTCACCCGGCTCGGCATCGACCGGGTGGAGCTGTACATCGCCCACCGCGAAGACCCGCACACGCCGCTGGAAGAAACGCTGGACGCGCTCGATGCCGTGGTCCGTGCCGGCAAGGCGCTCTATCTCGGCGTCTCCAACTGGCAGCCCTGGAAGATCGCCGCGGCGCTGGAGATCCAGCGCGCCCGCGACCTTGCGCCGTTCACCCACGCCCAGATGCACTATTCACTGCTCGGCCGCGACATCGAGCGGGATTTTCTGCCGATGGCCGCCCGCTACGGCCTGGGTCTCACGGTCTGGAGCCCGCTGTCGGGCGGCTTCCTGACCGGCAAATACGATCAGGGCCGCCTGGACCGGGCCGATGGCCGGCTGTCGGGCTTCGACCTGCTGCCCTTCGACAAGGCGCGCGGCTTTGCCCTGCTGGAGGTGATGCGGCCGATCGCGGCAGCCCATGGGGCCAGCCTCGCACAGCTCGCCATCGCCTGGCTGCTGGCCCGGCCGGGCGTCTCCAGCGTCATCCTGGGGGCGAGCCGCCAGGACCAGCTGGACGACACCATCGCCGCCGCCGGCCTGCGCCTGTCCGCGGACGAGATCGCGGCGCTCGATACCGCCACGGCCCTTGCCCCGGTCTATCCGCACTGGTTCATCCAGGGCCTGGCCGATGCGCCGATGGCAGCGGCACTTGCAGGCTAGCTGCCGAAAAGATCGCCAATTGCGGCCGGGGCCGGACGGCTGCGGGCCAGGCGTTCCAGCGCCGCCCCGTCGCTCTCGGCCCCGCCATCGGGCGTCAGATGCACCAATTGCGCCCCCGCCGCCCTCAACAGCGGCGAGACCAGATGGAAGCGATGGCAGTCCAGCGGGTCGCGTTCGGCACACATCAGCGCGATGCGATGCTGGCGGGCGCCGTGGAGCAGGCGGGCGATGCCGCGCGCCCGCGCCTCGGCAAGCCGCTCCGGATCGGCATCGGCGGGCGGCCGGCCGCCCAGCTCGGCCCCCAGCGGCACATGGGCGATGCCGGCCGTCTTCAGCGCCGCCGCCAGCGGCCGGGCCCCGAATTGCGGATGACGCCGGGACCACGGAACCGAGCGCAGATCGGCCACGGCCGTGATCTCCGCCGCCCGAAGCAGGGCGACGAAGCGGTCGATCGGGTGGTCGGAATGGCCGATGGTCCAGAAGACCGGCCCGGCCACGCCAGTGTCATCGGTGGGCGTCTCCATCGGGCCATCATGATCCGCCCGGCCCACGGCTGCAATTCCGCAGACCGGCCATCGGACAGACCGGCCGCGCGGTGCAGTGCAGATCGCGCTAGGCTTCGCAAAACACACGAAGACCACCCAGGAGGATCGCCCATGTCCGAGACCCCCCCCGTCACCCTGCTCGCCGAAGGTCTGGCCTTCCCCGAGGGGCCGGTCGCCATGCCCGACGGCTCGGTGATCCTGGTCGAGATCGCCGCCGGCCGCATCACCCGGGTGATGCCCGATGGCCGCAAGCTGACCGTGGCGGAGCCCGGCGGCGGCCCCAATGGCGCCGCGATCGGCCCCGACGGCATGCTCTATATCTGCAACAATGGCGGCTTCGAATGGACGGTCGACAAGGGCTTCACCAAACCCGCCGGCACGCCCGCCGACTGGTCGGGCGGGCGGATCGAGCGGGTCGATCCCGAGACCGGCAAGGTCGAGGTGCTCTATACCGAAAGCGATGGCCGGGGCCTGCGCGGCCCCAACGACATCGTCTTTGACGATCAGGGCGGGTTCTGGTTCACCGATCTGGGCAAGACCTTCCACGACCGGACCGATCACGGCGCCATCCACTACGCCAGGGCCGACGGCTCGCTGATCCGCACCGCCGCCTGGCCGGTCAGCAACCCGAACGGCATCGGCCTCTCGCCCGACGGCCGCACGGTCTATGCCGCCGAGACCACCACCGGCCGGCTCTGGGCCTGGACCATCACCGGCCCGGGAGAACTGGCGCCGCAAAGCTGGCCCGAGGTCGAGCATCCGCGGCTGATGGGCCCGGCTCCCGGCTTCCGGCGCTATGACAGCCTGGCGGTGGAAGCCTGCGGCAATATCTGCGTCGCCTCGCTGCGCATCGGCGGCATCGAGGTCTATGCGCCCGACGGGCCGGTGATCGATTTCGTGCCCTTCGACGACCCCTACACCACCAATATCTGTTTCGGCGGCCCCGGGCTGAAGACCGCCTATGTCACCCTGTCGGGCACCGGGCGGCTGGTCAGCCTGCCCTGGCCGCGGGCGGGGCTGAAGCTCGCCTATGGTTGACGGGCGGGGTGCCGCAAGGCTATCGGGAGGGTGAGCCGAGCTGACGAAGGGGCCGCCATGTCCGCCGCGATCCATATCGAAAGTCTGACCGGCCGGGCGCTGCACGACCGGCTCGACGATCTGGCGGCCCTGCGCATCGCCGTGTTCCGCGACTGGCCCTATCTCTATGACGGCGACCTCGACTACGAGCGCCGCTATCTCGCCACCTATGCCGAGGCCCCGGGCAGCGTGATCGTGGCCGCGATCGAGGTGGCGACCGGCCGGGTGGTCGGCGCCGCCACCGGCCTGCCGATGCGCCACGAGCCCGAAACCCTGGCCGGCCCCATGCGGCAGGCGGGCTACGACATCGACCGGCTGTTCTATTTCGGCGAGTCGGTGCTGCTCGCCCCCTGGCGCGGCACCGGGATCGGCGTCGGCTTCTTCAACGCCCGGGAAGCCCATGCCCGGGCGCCAGGCAGGATGAGCCATGCCTGTTTCTGCGGCGTGGTCAGGCCCGACGACCACCCGCGCCGCCCGGCGGGCTTCGTGCCGCTCGACGGGTTCTGGCGCCGCCGGGGCTATGAACCCGTGGCCGGCGCGGTGGGGGAAATCTCGTGGCGCGACCTGGACGAGGCCGAAGAGACGGCCAAGCCCATGCAGTTCTGGGCGCGCGCGCTTTGACCGGCATCACCGCACGTCCCGCCCGCGGCCGCAGCGCCCCGGCACTCGGCCCCGAGCGGATCACCGTCGCCGTGGCCGCCTGGCCGGTTGCACGGCCCGACAGTCTTCAGGCGCTGGACGCACGTCTCGACCAATGGCTCGGCCAGGCCGTGGCCGGCGGCGCCGAGCTGGCGGTGTTCCCCGAATATGGCGGCATAGAGGCGGGGGTGCTCTCGCCCCGCTGGCGACCCGGCGACCTCGCGGCGGATATCGATGCCGCCTCGGACATGGCCGGGGTCTGGCTGGATCTGCACCGGCGGCTTGCCCGCCACCACCGCATTCATCTGCTGACCGGCAGCCTGCCGGTGCGCGATCCGGCCCATGGCCTGCCGGTCAACCGCTGCTGGCTGGTGGCCCCCGACGGCAGCGCCGCGCATCAGGACAAGCGGATGATGACCCGGTTCGAACGGGAAAGCTGGGGGATCGGCCCGGGCGATGCCCGGCGGGTCTTCGACACCGCCATCGGCACCATCGGCATCGCCATCTGCTATGACGCGGAATTCCCGCTGGAGGTGCGCGACATGGTCGCGGCCGGCGCCGAAATCGTGCTGGTGCCCAGCTGCACCGACAGCGCCGCCGGCTATCACCGGGTGCGGGTCGCAGCCCGGGCGCGGGCGCTGGAAGGCCAGTGCTTCGTGATCCAGTCCCCCACCGTCGGGGTGGCCGACTGGCCGGAAGCGGTGGATGTGAACCGGGGGGCGGCGGGCATCTTCGCGCCGCCCGATCGTGGCCTGCCCGATGACGGGGTGGTGGCGCAGGGCGGGCTCGATCAGCCGGGCTGGACCATCGCCACGCTCGATCTCGGCGCACTCAGGCGGGTGCGGGCCGACGGACAGGTGCTGCCGCTCCGCCATTGGGACGAGCAGGCATCCGCCGGCCGGGCATGATCTAGTCGGCTTCCGCCTCGATCCGCGCAACCACCGGGCTCGCGCGAAGCGCCTCCACCAGTTCGGCCGTGCAGGCGACCGGCACCATGCCGAAGGCGGTGGGCGGCCCGATCCAGACCAGATGATCGGCCAGGCCGAGACGCTCGGCCTCTGCCTGCAGGCCGCGGGCACGGCGGGCGGTATCGGCGGCGGCGGCGGCGAGCCCTCGTCCGGTCGACGGGGTTTCCGTCGCCGCCAGGGTGATCAGATAGCGTCGGGTTCCGGCCGGCTTGGGCGGCGGCATGGGCATGGGTCCTCGGGAGGGTCTTGGTCCGCAGGGAGGGCGGCAGGCTGGTGCCGCCGCGGACCAGCATATGGCATCTTCCGCGTCCGGGGGTAAGACCATGTCGGTGACATCGCGCCGTCACCGCGAGATTGGCGCGGCGAGTTTGGCGCGGCGGAATCAGGGCCGGTTGCGGAACACCGCCCGGCTGTGCTCGAACAGATGACGGATGGTGTGCAGCGCCGCCGCCCGGGCGGCGGCATCGGCTGTCGCCAGCGGCTCGGCCGCGGCCAGTTCTGCGGCAAGCGCCCTCGCCCCCAGATTGGCGGCAGACCCCTTGAAGCCATGGGCCGCGCGCCGCCAGGCCTCGCCGCCCGCGCCAAGGGCTGCCTCCAGCGCCGTCAGATAATCCAGCGCCCCGGCTTCGAACAGGCCGAAGACCTCGTCTTCGAGATCCCGGTCGCCGAGGGTATAGGATCTGAGCTGATCGAGGTCGAAGATCTCCACCGGCATCTCCTTCACCGGCATTCTCTCTGGGGCTGGCGATCAGTCGAGCGGGAATTCCGCATGCACCACCGTGTCGCCCGGGCGGATGCCGAGCAGCCGGGCGGTGCCGGCATTCAGCTCCAGCACCGCACGTGCGGCATGCTTGGAGCCGATCGGCGTGTCGGTCAGCGGCACGGTATCGGCCGCGATGTCGACCACCACGCCCTCGGCATCCAGGAACAGCATATCGAGCGGCACATAGGTGTTGCGCATCCACATGGTCGGCTGGCTGCCCTCGGGGAAGACGAACAGCATGCCGCGATCGGCGTCGAGATCGGAGCGGAACATCAGCCCCATGGTCCGCGCCTCGTGCGAGCGGGCGACCTCCACCCGGAACATGCGCGCCTTGCCGCCCTCGGCCGGCCGGATCGCCAGCGGCTCCAGCGGCTGTTCCGGCAGGGCCTGGGCCTGGATCACCGCGCTTGGCCAGGATCTCGCCGCCACCGCCGGCCAGGCCCAGGCGCAGTTGGCGGCCAGCATCATGGTTGCGATCAACAGACAGAGCGATGCCCGGTAGCCTCTGCGGCACCGGTTCAGGACCTGGTCCAGCATGCGCGTTCCTCGTCGGGGGCTCACGCGGCCGTTACCGTCGTCTGCCTTCCCAGGCATGCACCAGACATACCTCTGAAAGGCGGTCGTCGCGTCGGCCGTCGCGGCTTGGTGCGGTCGGGGGACGTGGCGGAGCCTGCACCGCAGCCCCCCTCGGGACGCAACGCCCGAAGGGCGCCCGGACCCTGGGATGACCGTGGTGCGTCTTCGGTCATACTCCTGCCCGGGCCTGCGCGCAACCGGAACGCTCAGGCCCTGCGAAAACACGCGCCTTACGCAAGGGATGCCATGGGATCTTGCACCCTGGATACCGCCGGTGCATAGTTCGGCCTTCACTTGGGGGGAGCCGCGGTGCGGCGGCTGAGAGGTTCCCGGTTCGGAACGACCCCTGAACCTGATCCGGTTCGCACCGGCGGAGGAACAAGTGCGCATGCCATGCCCGACGACATCCGTCCCCTCATCCATCCGCTGACCGCAGAGCCCGCGGCCCGGATGCAGGCGCCTGCCCTGCATCTCGCCGACGTCACCATCCGCCCGGGCGGGCGGCTTGTGACCGACGGGCTCTGCCTCGACATCGCCGCCGGCCGCATCACCGCCCTTCTGGGCGCCAGCGGCTCGGGCAAGACCACGCTGCTGCGCCTGATCGCGGGCCTCGATGTCGCGGGGCAGGAACGCGGCCGGGTTGCCGCCTCCGACGGCCGGCCGCTCGACGGCCGGATCGCCTGGATGGCCCAGCAGGACCTGCTGATGCCCTGGGCGCGGGTCATCGACAACGTCACGCTGGGCGACCGGCTGCGCGGCAGGAAAGCCGACCGTGTCCGCGCGCTCGACCTGCTCGACCGGCTGGGCCTGGCCGGCACCTCGGCGCTGCGCCCCGCGGCCCTGTCGGGCGGCATGCGCCAGCGCGTCGCCCTGGCCCGGACGCTGATGGAAGACCGGCCGGTGGTGCTGATGGACGAGCCCTTCGGCGCGCTCGATGCCGTCACCCGCCACGGGCTGCAGGATCTGGCCTGCCGCATGCTGCGCGGCCGCACCGTGCTGCTGGTGACCCATGATCCGCTGGAAGCGCTGCGCATGGGCGACGAGATCGTGGTGCTGACCGGCAACCCGGCCCGGCCGATGGCGGTCGCCGCCCCGCCCGGCCCGGTGCCGCGCCCGGTGGATGCCGCCGATCTGGGCGACCGGCTGGCCCGGCTGATGGCGGTGCTGGAGGTGCGCGCATGACCGGACAGGCTTCGGGCGCCTGGTGGCGCGGGCTGGTGGCGGTGGCCGGGCTGATCGCCGTCTGGTGGGCGGCCGTGCTCGCGACCGGGCTGCCGCCCTTCCTGCTGCCCGCCCCCGACCAGGTGGCGCAGGCGATCTGGACCAACCGGGCGCTGCTGGCCGATCACGCCGCGGTCACCGCGCTTGAAATCGCGCTCGGGCTTGGCGCCGGCACGGCCGTCGGCGTCACCTCGGCGCTGGCGATCGCCGGTGCGCCCAGGCTCGGCCGCTGGATGATGCCGGTGATGGTGGGCGCCCAGGCCCTGCCGGTCTTTGCGCTGGCGCCGCTGCTGACCCTCTGGTTCGGCTATGGCTATGCGCCCAAGATCGTGATGGCGGCGCTGATCATCTTCTTCCCCGTCGCCGTCGCCTTCCTGGACGGCCTCAGGCGGACCGAACCCGGCTGGCTCGACATGGCGCGGGTGATGGGCGCATCGCGGCGGCGCAGCCTGCTGCTGATCCGCCTGCCCGCCGCGCTGCCGGCCCTCGCCTCGGGGCTCAGGGTCGCGGCCGCGGTGGCGCCGATCGGGGCCGTGGTCGGCGAATGGGTCGGCTCGTCCGCCGGCCTCGGCTACCTGATGCTTCATGCCAACGGCCGGATGAAGACCGACCAGATGTTCGCGGCCCTCGCCGTGCTGGTCGTCCTGACCCTGGTTCTCTATCTCGTGGTCGACCGGGCGCTGCGCGCCGCCATGCCCTGGCAGGCGGATGCGCTCGACGGCGGCCAGCGCAGCTGACACCCCGCACCCATATCACCACTCCCGGAGGAGATGCCCCATGACGCAGCGTGTTGCCACGCGGCGCGGCATGCGCCGTCTGCTGGCCGCCACCCTGGTTGCCGCCACCGCCCTGGCGGCCCCGGCTGCCCAGGCGGCCGAAAAGCTGACCCTGCTGCTCGACTGGTATGTGAACCCCGACCATGCCCCCCTGCTGGTCGCCCAGGAAAAGGGCTATTTCGCCGAGGAAGGGCTGGAGGTGGAGATGATCGCCCCGGCCGATCCGTCGGATCCGCCCAAGCTGGTCGCCGCCGGCCGGGCCGATCTCGCCATCACCTATCAGCCGCAGCTGATCGCCATGGTGCACGAGGGTCTGCCGCTGAAGCGGGTCTCGACCCTGGTCGCCACCCCGCTCAACAGCATCATCACGCTGGCCGACGGCCCGGTGAAGACGCTCGCCGATCTGAAGGGCCGCAGGATCGGCTATTCGGTCGCGGGCTTCGAGGACGCGCTGCTCGGCCGCATGCTGGCCAGCGCCGGGCTCAGCGTCGACGACGTCACGCTGATCAACGTCAACTTCGCCCTCGCCCCCTCGGTGATGTCGGGGCAGGTGGATGCGGTGATCGGTGCCTATCGCAATGTCGAACTGGTGCAGATGGCGCTGGAAGGCCGCCCCGGGCGCGCCTTCCTGGTGGAAGAGCACGGCGTGCCGCCCTATGACGAGCTGGTCGTCGCCGCCCGCGCCGACAAGGCCGCCGATCCGCGCTTCGCCGCCTTCAACCGCGCGCTGGAAAAGGGCGTGCAGTTCCTGATCAACCACCCCGATCAGTCCTGGGAGCTGTACATCAAGGGCCGGCCCGAGATCGCGGACGAAGGCAACCGGAAGTCGCTGGAGGCGACGCTGCCGCGCTTCGCCCACAGCCCGGCCGCCCTCGATTACGGGCGCTGGCGCAATTTCGCCGCCTTCATGCACGAGGCCGGGCTGATCGACACCCCGAAGCCGGTCGAAGACTACGCCCAGGCCTGGCGTTGAGACGGTTCCCTTTCTCCTTTGATCAAGCCTGAAACGCCCGCTTGCGACCATGTGCCGCAAGCGGGCGTTGCCTTTACCACGCGCCGGGTCGGTCTCATGCTATGCCAAGGACTTATCGGACTTAATTCGTCCGGATTTCCTTGACCCGTCCCGGGTTTCCTGGGAAAAACGCGGGCCAGGGAGGACGCTGTTCGACGGGACGGACACGCGCTCTGCATGCGCCATCTCCGCTTTGCGTCCGGCTGAACACGACGTTCGGCCGCAGGCGCGCCGGCGCCTCCTTGCCGTCAAGGGGACCAACCACTCAGGGGAGACTGCGGTGGCGCGAGCCTTCGGCCTGTTTCTGGCACTGCTCACGACCTGGCTGCTGATGTCGGGCATTTACAAGCCGTTGATCATCGGCTTCGGCGTGCTGTCCTGCGCCTTTTCGGTGTGGATCGCACGCTGGCTTGGCATCCTGGACCGCGAAGGGGCGCCGCTCGGCATGCTGCCGCGTGCAATTCCCTACTGGTTCTGGCTGTCGGTCGAGATCATCAAATCGAACATCGACGTCTTCAAGCGCGTCTGGGGCCTGGCCCCGATCGATCCCGCCTGGGCCCGGGTGCCCACCAGCCAGACCACCGATCTGGGCCGGGTGATCTATGCCCAGTCGATCACGCTGACGCCCGGCACGGTCTCGGTCGACTTCGAAGGCGGTATGATCGTCGCCCACGCCCTGCATTCCAGCGCGCTGGAGGGGATGGGAGAAGGTGAGATGGACCGCCGCTGCACTGCGCTGGAGGGCCGTGTCTGATGTTCATCGCCGCCACCGCCGCTCTTGTCGTCGCCCTGGTGCTGGGCCTGGCCCGCGCCGTTCTGGGGCCCACCCTCTTCGACCGGGTGCTCGCCGCCAATGCCATCGGCACCAAGATCGTGCTGCTGCTGGCCGTGATCGGCTTCCTGACCGAACGCCCGCATTTCCTCGACCTGGCGCTGACCTATGCGCTGATCAACTTCATCGCCACCGTCGCGATCCTGAAGCTGCTGCGCCACCGCCATCTCCGCAGCCTGACCACCGAGGACGTGGCCGCCGACGAGATGGATGCCGCCGCAAAGCGCAAGGGAGGCCACGCATGACACTGGTCATCGACCTGATCTCGTGGGCCCTGATCCTGGGCGGGGCGCTGTTCGTGATCACCGGCGCCGTGGGCCTGGTGCGGATGCCCGATTTCTACACCCGGCTGCATCCGGCGGGCATGATCGACACCTTCGGCGCCTGGCTGATGCTGGCGGGCATGTGCGTCCAGGCCGGCTTCACCCTGGTCACCGTGAAGCTGATCATCATCGGCCTGTTCCTGTTCTTCACCTCGCCCACCGCCTCGCACATCGTCGCCAATGCGGCGCTGGTGTCGGGCATGAAGCCGACCGGCCGGCGTCTCGACACGCCCGAGCCGTCCTCTGCCGGTGCCCATCGGGAGACGCGCCCGTGATCGTCATCGGACCCTGGTCGATCCTGACCGCCGATCTGCTGAACATGGCCCTGCTGCTGATGCTGGCAGGTGTCGCGATCGCGATCGTGCGCACCCGCAGCCTGCTGACCGCGGTGCTGCTGCAAAGCGCCTATTCCCTGCTGATCGCCGCCCTCTGGATGGTGCTGGATGCCATGGACGTCGCCTTCACCGAGGCGGCGGTGGGTGCCGGCATCTCCACCGTGCTGTTCCTGGCCGCCCTGGTGCTGACCGGGCGGGAAGAGGATCGCGGCCACAACCCCGTGCTGCCGATGATCGCGGTGGTCGCAACCGGCGCCGCCCTGCTCTATGCCACGGCCGACATGCCGGCCTTCGGCGATCCCGAGGCGCCCGTCCAGACCCATACCGTGCCGCGCTATATCGAGGGCTCGGTCACTGAACACGGCATCCCCAACATCGTGACCAACGTGCTGGCCAGCTATCGCGGCTACGACACGATGGGCGAGACGGTGGTGGTGTTCACGGCCGCTCTTGCGGTGACCATGATCCTGGGCGGCGGCGTGGCGGTGGCCCGCCGGCGCCGCAGCGGCCGCTACGACGAGGAGGGCACCTCTGATGATGCGTGATCATTATCTGATCCTTCGGGTCGTCTCGAAGGTGCTGATCCCGTTCATCGTGATGTTCGGGCTCTATGTGCAGTTCCACGGCGAATACGGCCCCGGTGGCGGCTTCCAGGCCGGCGTGATCATCGCATCCGGGCTGATCCTCTATGCGCTGATCTTCGGCCTGACCGACCGTCAGCGCGAGGGCATGCTTTCGGTCTGCCGGCTGCTGGCACCGCTGGGCGCGCTCTTTTTCGTCGGCACCGGTTTCGCGACCCTGTTCTTCGGGGGCAACTTCCTGGAATACGCCGCCTTCGCGCCGGCCGAGCCCAAGCTCGGCCTGCTCATCGGCATCATCGTGGTCGAACTGGGCGTGGGCCTGGCCGTCGCCGCCTCGATGATCCTGATCTTCTTCACCTTCTCGGAACGGCGGAGCTGAGGTGGGCGTGTTCGAGCATTTCAACTACTGGGTCGCCGTCTTCCTGATGATGACCGGCTTCTACACCGTGATCGCGCGGACGAACATGGTGAAGAAGCTGATCGGCCTCGGCATGTTCCAGACCGCCGTCTTCCTGCTCTACATCAGCATGGGCAAGATCCGGGGCGCCACCGCGCCCTATCTGGTCGACGGCGTGCCCTTTTCCGAAAACACCTACACCAACCCGCTGACCAGCGTGCTGATCCTGACCGCGATCGTGGTCTCGATCGCGACCACCGCGGTCGGCCTCGCGATCGTGGTGCGCATCCGCGAGGCCTACGGCACCGTCGAAGAGGACAAGACCATCGCCATGGACATGGCCGACGAGCGTGCGGAAGACGCCATGCCGCCGACCATCCGCGAGGCCAAGCGCCGGCTGGGCTGGCTGCCCCGCAGCGGCGCCCCGCGCGTGACGCCGCCTGAGCCCGCCAGACAGCCCGCCCGCGAGGCGGCGCCCCGGCCGCCCGCGCCCAAGCGCGGGCCCATGAGCCGCCGCAAGAGCGCGCCCCGCAAAGGGAAGGGCCGTCCATGAGCCTGGTCACCCATCTGCCGGCGCTCCAGGTTGCCACACCCCTGGTCGCCGCCCTGTTCGTGGCCATCGTCGGCCGGCGTAGCTTCGCCTATGCCGTGCTCGTTCTGGTCAGCCTGGCGAGCTTCGCCAGCGCCGTCACCCTGACGATCGAGGTGCTGAACCAGGGGCCGATTTCCTACGAGATGGGCGGCTGGGCGCCGCCCTGGGGCATTGAATACCGCATCGATCTGCTGACCTGTCTGGCCCTGCTGCTGGTCTCGGGCATCGCCGCGATCTGCGCCCCCTACGCCCCCGCCTCGATCTCGGCCGAAATCCCCGACAAGCGCATCCCGTCTTTCGTCGCCATGTATCTGCTGGCGCTCGCCGGCCTGTCCGGCATGGTGGCGACGGGCGATGCCTTCAACATCTACGTCTTCATCGAAATCACGTCGCTGTCGACCTATGCGCTCGTCGCCATGGGGCCGGACCGGCGCGCCCTGTCGGCCGCCTTTCAGTATCTGATCATCGGCACCATCGGCGCGACCTTCATCCTGATCGGCATCGGCCTGATCTACATGATGACCGGCACGCTCAACATCGCCGATCTGGCCCAGCGCCTGCCGGCGGTCGAAGGCAGCCGGGTGGTGGTCGCGGGCTTCGCCTTCCTGGTCATCGGGCTTGCGATCAAGATCGCGCTCTTCCCGCTGCATGTCTGGCTGCCCAACGCCTATGCCTTCGCGCCCTCACTGGTCTCGGCCTTCCAGGCGGCGACGGCGACCAAGGTCGGCATCTATGTGCTGCTGCGCTTCGTGGTCTCGGTCTTCGGTGCGTCCTATGCCTTCGAGGCGATGCCGCTCGGCTGGACGCTGATCCCGTTTGCGGTGCTGGCGATGTTCGCGGGCTCGCTGGTCGCGATCTTCCAGGTCGACGTCAAGCGCCTGCTCGCCTATTCCAGCGTCGCTCAGATCGGCTACATCATGCTGGGTCTGGCACTGGGCAATCAGCACGGCATCTCTGCCGCGCTCATCCACCTGATCAATCACGGCGTGATGAAGGCCGCCCTGTTCCTGGCGCTGGGCCTGATCGCGGTCCGCCTGGGCGGCACGCGGCTTGAACATCTGCAGGGGCTGGGCCGGACCATGCCGGTCACCGCGGCCGCGATCGTGATCGGCGGGCTCAGCCTCGTCGGCGTGCCGCTGACCTCGGGCTTCATCAGCAAATGGTATCTGGTCTCGGCGACGCTCGATGCCGGCATGTGGCCGCTGGCCGTGCTGGTGATGGCAAGCTCGCTGCTCGCCGTGATCTATGTCTGGCGCCTGGTCGAGACGATGTATTTCCGCGCCCCGGTCGAAGGCGCCGCCGAGGCCTGCGCGGGCCCGTCCAACCCCTGGCTGGCCTGGCCTGCCTGGTTTGCGGCGGCGCTCTGCATCTATCTCGGCATCGACACCAGGGCAACGGCCGGGCTTGCCGAGCTTGCGACCCGCGCGCTGATCGGGGGGGCCTGACGCCATGACGCCTGAATTCCTGCTCGTCGCGTCGCTGCTCTCGCCGGTCGCGGGTGGCATCCTGATCCTTGCCGCCGGCCGCTCGCCGGGCGCGCGCGACATCCTGATGGTGGCGGCGGCGGTGGTTACCGCCGTCTTCACCCTGATGCTGGCGGCCCAGGTGCTGGACGGCGCCCGGCCCGTGCTCACCCTGCATCAGCTGATGCCCGGCCTGCCGATCGGCTTTGCGGTCGAACCGCTGGGCATGATCTTCGCCGCCGTCGCCGGCACGCTCTGGCCGATCACCGCGGTCTATTCGATCGGCTATATGCGCGGCAATCACGAGGCGCATCAGACCCGCTTCCATTTCTGCTTCGCGCTGGCGATCGTCAGCGCGCTGGCGCTCGCCTATTCCGACGGCCTGCTGTCGATGTTCATCGCCTACGAGGTGCTGACGCTGTCGACCTATCCGCTGGTCACCCATTCGGGCACCAAAGAGGCGATGAAGGCCGGCCGCACCTATCTGGGCATCCTGCTCGGCACCTCGATCGGCTTTCAGCTGACCGCGATCATCGGCGTCTATGTCCTGGCCGGCACCGTGGCCTTCACCGCCGGTGGCGTGCTGCCCGATGGCCTGTCTCCCGCGCTGCTCGGCCTGCTGCTCGGACTCTTCGCCTATGGCATCGGCAAGGTGGCGCTGATGCCGCTGCATGCCTGGCTGCCGGCGGCGATGGTGGCGCCCACCCCGGTCTCGGCCCTGCTGCATGCGGTGGCGGTGGTCAAGGGCGGCGCCTTCGCGGTGGTCAAGGTCGTGGCCTATACGCTGGGCGCCGACCGGCTGTCCGCCGCCGGTGCCAATGACTGGCTGGTCTGGGTGGCGTCGGCCTCGATCGTGATTGCCTCGTCCATCGCGCTCACCCAGGACCATCTGAAGCGCCGGCTCGCCTATTCGACCGTCAGCCAGCTGGCCTATGTGACGCTGGCGGCGGCCATCATGGCGCCGCTGTCGCTGGTGGGGGCCGCCATGCACATCGCGGCCCATGCCGTCGGCAAGATCACCCTGTTCTTCGCCGCGGGCTCCATCCACACCGCCGCTCACAAGGACTATGTCAGCCAGCTGGACGGCATCGGCCGGCGCATGCCATGGACCATGGGTGCCTTTGCCCTCGCCACCCTGTCGATGATCGGCCTGCCACCCGCGGTCGGCTTCACCAGCAAGTGGTTCATCCTGGAAGGCGCGGTCTCGCGCGATCAGTGGATCGCGGTCGCCGCCCTTGGCGCCTCCACCCTGCTGAACGCGGCCTATTTCCTGCCAATCGTCTGGCGCGCCTTTTTCCGGGCGCCGGTTGCGGCGAAATCGGTGGGGGCCGCCGCCCCCCATGGCGGCGATGGCCATCATGATCACGGCGAGGCGCCGCTGCCGATGGTGCTGGCGATCCTGACCACGGCAGGGCTCACCTTCCTGCTGTTCCTCTACCCCGATCCCGTGCTTGCGCTGGCAGAGGCCATGGCCGGCACCGTCACACAGGGAGGCCTGCGTTGACCGGTCCCATTTCCCCAAGGCTGCAGAAAACCGGGCTTGCGGT
Organism: Tistrella sp.; assembly: GCF_002684955.1. Lineage (NCBI taxonomy): Bacteria > Pseudomonadati > Pseudomonadota > Alphaproteobacteria > Geminicoccales > Geminicoccaceae > Tistrella > Tistrella sp. The sequence continues at coordinate 34,829 of NZ_NYWI01000054.1, forward strand.
TGCGGGCGCGGTGCTGATCCTGGCCGCGCTCGCCGAACTCGCCATCCATCGTCACGGCTATCTGAGCTTCGACGGGATCTTCGCCTTCCATGCCTGGTTCGGCCTGATCGCCGGCGGCGTAGCGGTGGTGGGCGCCCGTGCGATAGCGCTCGCCCTCGGCCGCCCCGAGGCGACGGAGGCGGATGATGACTGAGCCCGGTCTCTTCGCCACCCTGCCGCCGGCCGGCCTTCTGCTGCTCGGCGCCCTGCTCACCGCCCTTCTGCCCCGCGGGCTGCGCGCCCTGCCGGTGATCGCAAGCCCCCTCGCCGTGCTGGCGGTGGCCTGGCTGCTGCCCGACGGTGCCGGTGCCGCCCATGCCTGGCTCGATCAGGTTCTGGTCCCGGTCACCGTCGATGCCACCGGCCGGGCCTTCGCCACCATCTTCGCGCTCGCGGCCCTGGCCGGCGGGCTTTATGCCCTGCCCCGGGCCTCGACCACCGAACTGGTCGCGGCCCAGACCTATGGCGCGGGCGCGGTCGGCCTCGCCTTCGCGGGCGATCTGCTGACGGTGCTGGTGTTCTGGGAAGTGCTCGCCATCGGCTCGACCGTGGTGATCTGGGCCGCCGGCACCGAACGCGCGCGCCGGGCGGCGATGCGCTATCTGCAGATCCATCTGGCCGGCGGCATGATCCTGATGATCGGCATCGTCGGCCATATCACCGGCGGCGGCGCCAATACCCTCGCCGCCCTGACCGCCGATGTCGATGCCGGCAGCTGGGCCGCATGGTTCATCCTGGCGGGGGTGGTGATCAATGCCGGCGCCCCGCCGTTCTGGGCCTGGGTGTCCGACGCCTATCCCGAAGCCTCGTCCACCGGCATGGTGTTCCTGTCGGCCTTCACCACCAAGGCCGCGGTGCTGGTGCTGATCCGGCTGTTTCCTGGCACCGAGATCCTGGTCTGGACCGGCATCGTCATGGCCGCCTATGGCGCGCTTTATGCCGTCATCGAAAACGATCTCCGCCGGGTGCTGGCCTTCTCGATCGTCAGCCAGGTGGGCTTCATGGTCACCGCGGTCGGCATCGGCACGCCCCTGGCGCTGGCCGGCGCCTCGGCCCAGGCCTTCGCCCATATCCTCTACAAATCGCTGATGGTGATGGCCGCGGGCCACATGATCGCCGCCACCGGCAGGCGCAGGCTCGCCGATCTGGCCGGCATCGGCCGGGCCATGCCGCTCACCTGGGCGGCGCTGCTGCTGGGCGGGCTCGGGCTTGCCGCCGTACCGCTCACCGCCGGTTTCGTCTCCAAGGGCGTGATCCTCTCGGCGCTGGGCAAGGACGGCGCCGGCATCGCCTGGGCTGCCCTGGTCGGCATCGCGGTGGTCTCCACCGTCTATGCCGCGCTGAAGCTGCCTATGGTGCTCTGGGGCACCCACCGCATCCAGGGTGTCGGCCGCGGCGTCGGCGATCCGGGCGTGATGCAGATGCTCGCCATGGGTTTCATGGCGGCGCTGGTGGTGGGGATCGGCGTGGTGCCGGGCACCCTGCTCGGCATGTTCCCGGCCTCGGCCGATTATGCCGTCTTCACCGCCGACCATCTGATCACCCAGATCCAGCTGCTGGCCGCGACCGCCGTGATCTGGTTCGCGGCCGCTCCGCGCCTGGCACCGGGCCGGGGCACCACCCGGGATTTCGACTGGGTCTATCGCAGCTTCCTGCCGCGGCTGGCGGCGGAATTCGCCATCCATGGCGACCCGCTGCGCAGCGGTCTGGTGCGGCGGATCCGCCATCGGATCGATTTCGTGATGGCCGGCATCTTCCGCATCCACGGGCCGGAGGCGCCGCTGGCCCGCGACTGGCCGACCGGCGGCACCGTGCTCGGGATCACCGTGATGCTGGGCCTCTGTCTGGTGGTCTATTACGCCGCCTGACCGTCCGGGTCTCGCTGTTCCCGACGCCCCGCCGATCCCGTCGGCGGGGCGTCGTCGTTTGGAAAACACCGTTTGCAAAGCCGCCATGCCGCCGCCGCGCTGGTCGAAGGTGGCCTCCGGGCGCTAAGGTTTGCGAAAGGGTCGGTGCCGTATCATCCGCAGGCCCCCCTCACATCGACATGCACAGAGCATCCGTCATGCTGCGTCCTGCACGCCCCACCGACGCCGCCGCAATCGCCGACCTCGTCGCCATGGCCGATCCCAAAAGCATCGGCGGGCTGACCGGGATCGAGGATCCGGTTCAGGCAATGGAAGCCTTCCGCGCCCTGATCCGCGGCCGGTCAGGCATCGCCTCGCATCTTTATGCCCGCGTCTTCGAAGAGGCCGGCCGCCCGATCGGGGTGGTGGTGGCCTATCCCGGCCGCCTTGTCGTCGGCCCCTCGGTCCCGGCAGAGGCACGGGTGACCGAGGCCGACGAGTTCTATATCGACAATGTCGCGGTGTTCCCAGAACACCGCGGTCGCGGCATCGCCCGGCGGCTGATCGTCTCGGCCGAAACGGCAGCCCGCGGCAACGGCTTTCCCGCAGTCTCGCTGATCGTCGACGAGCGCAACCTCGCCGCCCGCGGGCTTTATGAAAAGCTCGGCTACGCGGTCTCGGGCCGGGCGGTCGTGCGCGGGGAAAGCTTCCACCGCATGCGCAAGCCGCTCGTCGCCGAGCAGACCGCGCCGCGCGCCGCGGCCCTCGCCTGATGAAGCCAGGCCCGGCACCAGAGCCCGGCGGCACGCGCATCTGGCCCCGGCGGACCCGGGCTGCCGCCATGGTCATGCTGGCCGCCGTGCCGCTGGTGCTGCTCGCCTGGCTGTTCAAGACACCGGGCTGGGGGCTGGCCGCAGGCATCGCGCTCGCCGCCTATCTCGCCCTCACCTGGCAGGATCTGCGCCGCCCCACAAGGCGGGTGGTCGGCGCCATGCTGGCGATCGGCTGGGCAGCACAGCTCGCCACCGGTGCCGGTCCCGAGGCGCTGATCCGCACGCTCTCGGCCAATGCCGTGGTCGGCGTGCTGATCGTCGCCTGCGGCCTGCTGGCGGTGCCGGCGGCAAGCCCGCGCTATGTCGCCGAACTCACCCGGCTGGTCTCGGGCACCCGGGGGCGCCGACCGCCGCTCGGCCGGCTGGCGCTGGTGTTCTGGACCGGTCATGTGCTGGGGGCGCTGCTCAACATCTCGGCGCTGTCGGTGCTGCTGCCGGCGCTGGGCGGTGCCCGGGCGCGCGACGGCCGGCTGATGCGCAGCCTGCATCGCGGCTTCGGCCTGGCCGGGTTCTGGAGCCCGTTCTACGCCACGGTCGCGATCGTGCTGATCGCCTATCCGGGGGCCGGCTGGTCGGGCCTGCTGGCCGCCACTTTGCCGATCATCCCGGCCGCCTTCCTGCTCGACATGGGGGCGGCGCTGCGCCATGGCCGCACCGCCCTTGCCCGCTCGGTCGAAACCGCCGTGCCGGAAGACGAGGCGCCCTCGCCATCGGGGCCGCGCCGGCGCGGGCCCTCGCTCTGGCTGGCGGCGGGGGGGCTCGCCGCCCTCGGCATCGGCCTCGACATGGTCATGCCCGGCCCGACGCTGGTCTGGGTGATCGTGGCGGCGTTGGTCGCCGCCCTGATCTGGATGATCTGGGCCAACGGCACCGCCGCCACCTGGGACCGGCTGATCCGCCCGCGGCTGATCGGCCCGCCGGGCATGACGCTTCAGGCCAATGAAATCGCGGTCTTCGCGGCGGCGGGGCCGCTGGCCGCCGGCCTGGCGGCGATCCTGGCGCCGGCGGCCGGCAATATCGCCGCCATCGCCGATGCCATGCCGCTCTGGCTCGCCATCCTGGCGGTGGAGTTCGTGATCTTCGGCCTGTCGCATCTGGGCGTGCACCCGGTGGCCTCGATCCTGCTGGTCGCAGGCGCCCTGCCCCCCGAAGTGGTGGCCGGCCGCGAGGCGGTCTTCGCGGGGGCCAGCCTCGCCGGCTATACCCTCACCCTGCTCGCCTCGCCCTTCAGCGTCACCGGCCAGGTCTTCGCCAGCCTGACCGGCGCCAGCCCCTGGAACCAGACCGTCACCCGCAATATCGGCTATGCCCTGCTGCTGGCGCTGCTCGCCGCCTTCTGGCTGGATCTGGGCGCGATGGCGCTGATCGGGGCGATCGGCTGACGGCCCGCGTCCCTCAACGGACCCTCGTCAACGGGGCCGCTGGCCGTCGCGCATCCGCAGCCAGCCGCGCACGAAGCGCCAGACCATCCAGATCCAGGTGATCCCCAGCACCACGAAGCCGATGAAGATCACGGTCAGGGCGGCGCCGATGACATTGGCGATCACGCCGAACCAGAAGGTCTCCACCAGATAGCGGTAATGCGCCCGCTCGGTGGTTTCGGTGTCGAGCATGAAGAAGCGGACATGGGCGATGATGCTGGCCACCACCAGCGGCAGGGCGGTCAGCATGCCCAGCAGATGCAGGCCGTAGGTCACGGTCAGCATCACCTCGGCCTGATGGGCGGTGCGGTCGTCCGCGCCCGGCCTGAGTTCGAATTTCGGTGTGCTCTGGACCATGCTGATCCGGGCTCCCTGCGATCGGTGTGGCGGCATCACGCGAAGCGCTTGGCTTTGCGGCCGCTTCGGGCGAAATGTAGGCATGGTCGCGAGCCATCGCCAGCGTCCCGATGCGTCAGCCCCTCAAACATGCCTCCGAGGAGCCCTCTCCGGCCATGTTCCTGCATACCCTCACCGCCCTCACCCTTGCCATGCTGATCGCCCCTGCGGCGCAGGCCGATGTACCGCCCGCCCTGCTCGATGCCGCCCGCGACGCAAAGGTCGTGCTGCTGGGCGAACGCCACGACCATGCCGGCCATCATCTGATGCAGGAAGAAACCTACCGGGCGCTGATCGCCACTGGCCACCGGCCGGCGCTGGTGATGGAGATGTTCAGCCGCGACGCCCAGCCGGCGATCGATGCGCTGCTGGCGGGCCTCGGCACCGCCCCCGATCAGCGGGCGTTCGATCTGGCGCTGGAGCAGATGCCGCAGATCTCGGGATTCACCGCCGGCGGCTGGCAGGACTGGGCCGCCTATCGCCCGATCGTGGCCGTGGCGCTGGAACACGGCCTGCCGGTCCGGGCAGCGGACTGGCCGCGGCAGACGCTGCGGGCCCTGGCCCTGGAAGGCTGGCAGGCCCTGCCGTCGGGCTTCGTTCAGCACTTCGCACTGGACGAGCCGGCGGAACCCGATGTCGAGGATGGCCTGACCCGCGCGATCGTGGAAGGCCATTGCGGCCATGCCCCCGGCGATGCGCTGGAAGGCATGGTCCGGGTGCAGCGGGCCCGTGATGCCGGCATTGCCGGCACGGCGCTCGACGCCCTGGCCGCGGCCGGGGTCGATCAGGCGCTGGTGATCGCAGGCGCGGGCCATGTCCGCCGCGATCTGGGGGCGCCGCTCTATCTGAAGGCCGCCGCCCCGGAACTGCCGATACTGACGGTGGGCCTGGCCGAGACCGGCGAGAGCGATGCCGCCCCCGATCTGCGCCCGGCCCGCGACGAAGAGCCGTTCGATCTCGTCTGGGTGGCAGAGGCCCAGCCGCGCGAAGACCCGTGCAAGGCCTTTGCCGACCAGCTGCGCAACATGAAGCGCCCCTGAGCCGTCACCCTGCCCGAGCGGCCGCCTCGCGTGCGGCTGCCGGGTCGAGCAGCAGCGAGGTGACGTCGAGCGAGGTCCGCAGGTCCCGCCGCGGCCCGCCCAGCAGATGGGCGTACATGAAGGCATCGCCCAGACGCACGATCGCCTCGGCCAGCACGGGGATCGGCAGCCAGGGGGTGAAACGGCCGGCGGCCTGTTCGGTCGCCATCACCTCGCCCAGCAGCCGGGCGGAGCGGGTCTCGATCGGCCCCATCGAGGTCGCGAGCCGGATGAACAGCAGTGGTTCGCGCTGCACGAAGATCTTGAGCGGCTCGGCATCGAGCACATCGGTCATGAACCGGTTGAGCAGCGCCACGATACCGGGCACGCCGGTCTCCCGGATGTCGCGCTGGGCGCGGCGGAAGCTGTATTCGGTGCGATCGGCCAGCACCAGCCCCAGCAGCCGGTCGCGGTTGCCGACCCGGCGATAGAGCGTCGCCCGGCCCACACCCAGTTCGACCGCCAGATCCGACATGTCGATCGCCTCGCCGCGGGTATAGCGGCGTACGGCCGCCTTCACCACCTCGGCCTCGGCGGTGTTGCGCGGGCGATCGTCTTCCAGCCCGCCTTCGGCCAGGCCCGGGGTCTTCGCGGCAAGGCCCGGCGTCTTCGCGGCCCGGCTGCGTGCCGGGGCCGTCTGCGCCGCCGACATGCGGCGGGATCGTGTCGGGGATGCGTCGTTCATCTATCCTGCCTGTGGTGGCCGCCGAAACGGGTCGTGGCACGCTGACCGAAATCGCGGCCGGTGCTGAGACAATGTATCACGAAACCGGGCCCGGCTGAAAACCGGCGACACTCAGTCGGCAACCGGGCGGCCGCGATTGCGCTTGATCGCCCCGCGCTTCGTCTTCTCGTCCATCCGCCGCCGCTTCGCGCCCAGCGACGGCCGGGTCGGGCGGCGCAGCGGGTCGCGGTGGCGGGCCTCGGCGATCATCCGGCGCAGCCGGTCCCGCGCATCCTCGCGATTGCGCTCGCGGCTGCGAAACCGGTCGGCGAGCAGCACGATATCGCCCTCGGCCGTCGCCCGGCTGCCGGCCAGCGCCAGCAGGCGGCGCCGGGTCTCGTCATCGCCCACGAACCGCGCCCCGGCCACCCGGAAGCGCAGACGGACGGCGGTCGACACCTTGTTCACATTCTGCCCGCCGGGCCCCGAGGCCAGCAGATAGCTCTCCTCGATCGCCGCCTCGTCGAGGCGGACGTTCCGGGCGGCGCGATCGAGATCATCTTCCCTGAGGCTCATGCCCCCAAAATGGCCGCAGGGGGTGCGGCATGCAAGTGATGCCGCACCCCCGCCTGTCGTCCGGGACATGCCGATGTCGTCAGGCCCGCACCGTCTGCAGGAAGTCCTCCACCTGCCGGCGGAGATCCTCGCCGTTCCGCCCCAGATCGCCCGCGGCCGAGAGCACCTGATTGGCGGCGAGGTCGGTTTCCCGCGCCGCCGCGGTGACGCTGCCGATATTACCCGTGACCTCGACCGTGCCCTGGCTCGCTTCCTGGACATTGCGCGAGATTTCGCGGGTCGCGGCCCCCTGTTCCTGCATGGCGGCGGAGATGGCGGTCGAGATTTCGTTCACCCGATTGATGGTCGAGCCGATCTCTTCGATCGCATGGGCCGAGTCGCGGGTCGCGTCCTGGATCGACCGGATCTGGGCGGCAATCTCTTCGGTCGCCCGCGCGGTCTGCACCGCCAGCGTCTTCACTTCAGAAGCCACCACCGCGAAGCCCTTGCCTGCCTCGCCGGCGCGAGCCGCCTCGATGGTCGCATTCAGCGCCAGCAGATTGGTCTGAGAGGCGATGTCGTTGATCAGCTGCACGACATTGCCGACCTTCTGCGCCGCCTCGGACAGGTTCTTCACCCGCAGACCGGTGGCATCGGCCTGACGCACCGCCTCGCTGACGATGCCGCTCGACTGGTTGACCCGATCGCCGATCTCGCCGATCGCGGCCGAAAGCTGTTCGGCCGCCGCCGCCACGGTCTGGATGTTCTGGCTGGCCTGTTCGGTCGCACTCGCAGCCGCCGTGGACCGCCGGCTGGTCTCGTCGGCCGTGACCGTCATGGTCTCGGCGGTCGACCGCAACTCGGTCGCGGCCGAGGTGACCCCGTTCAGAACCCCGCCGACCGAGGCCTCGAAACGGTCGGCCATGTCGCGCATCGCCTGGCGCCGGGCGGCTTCGGCCGCCGCCTGATCCTCGGCACGCTGGGCGATGTTGCGCCGCAGATCCCCCTGCATGCGGGTCAGCGCGGTCGCCAGCCGGCCGACCTCGTCCTTCTGATCGACCGTCAGGCTCTGGTCGAAGCGTCCTTCGGCAATGCCGTCGGCAAAGCCGGCGCAGGCGCGGATCGGCCGGGCGATCCCCCGGGCGGCAAGCGCCACCACCAGGATCGCGCCAAGCACCACCGCAAGCCCGACCCCCAGCGAGACCAGCGTGTCGCGCGTCGACCGTTCGGCCATATCGCCGCTCAGCGCATTGACCGAGGCGAGCGCCACATCCCGCGGCACCGAGATCACCACCGACCAGGGCGTGGCGGTGTCGCCGAAGCGGATCGGCGAGAAGACGTCGATATCGGGATGCCCCCGACGGTCGAGCACCGTCGCCTCGCCGGCGCGGATCACCTCAAGCCCGTCGGTCCAGCTGTCGCCCGCTGCGGTCACCGGCTGGCCGATCGTCTCGGGCGCGCCGCTGTCGGCGACGATCAGCCCGGCATCGCTGATGATCGCAACCCGGCTCCGGCCGTCATAGAGCGCGTTCGACACCTTCACCGCCAGCGCCTGGATGAAATCCAGGTTGTAGTCGGTACCGGCCACACCGCGGAAACGGCCGTCGATCATGATCGGCACCGACAGCGTCGCCAGGAAGACCGGCTTGCCCTGCACGATATAGGGCAGCGGACCCAGAATGTTCTCGCGGCCGGTCTCGGCCGGGCCGATATACCAGCCGCCCTTGACCAGACCGTTGGGATGGCGGTCGCTGCTGTCATATTCGACCAGTGGCTGGATCGCGATCCGGCCGTCGGTGCCACGGGTCCAGTAGGGCAGGAAACGGCCGGTCGCATCCGATCCCTGCTCACGGTCGCCGCGGAAGGCGGCGTCGGCGCCATCCAGCGCATCCGGTTCCCAGGCCGAATAGGTGCCGTTCAGCGCCGGATCCTGCGCCAGCGCCTGGCGGAGCATCGTGTTCAGCTGGTCGCGCCGCTGCCCGGCCGGCGTGCCTGCCGGACCATCCGCGGCCAGCACCGCGAAGCTGCGCGCCAGCGTCCGGGCAGTATCCAGCCCGGCTTCCAGCTGGGCCTTGATCGCCGCCGCCTCGGTCGCCGCCCGGTTTTGCAGCGCCGCCTTGGTCTGGCCGTCGACGATTCCGAGCACGCTCTCGGTGACATAGTCATGCGTGTTGCGCGCCGATACCAGGCTGAAGCCCACCAGCACCGCCACCGTCGTCGCAAGGCACAGCCCCGCGGTCAGCGCGATCCTGGCCTGCACGCTGGTCAGCCGCCCCGACAGAACAGACACCATCTTTTCCCCTCCACACCGCACCTGAATCAAATCCTGACACACAAAGTATTCGACGCCCGGAAATCCGCCTTGATCGATGTCAAATGATCTTCATTAACAAACGGTTAGCTTAATTTCTAGCTCAACCGCACATGAATAAATGATTGCAAATGTCTTTGAAGATCATGTGATTTGATATGTGCAGCATGAATGCATGCCAATGGCGAAAATAGCAAGACAACGAAATGACATGACACTCTTTACGCCCTGGTAAGGTCGGAAGTCGCAGTCTGAAGCGCACGTTCTCATGAACCTCCCCGGGACGCCTTCAGATGAAGCTCGCACACAAGATCCTGGCGCCGGTCGCGATCCTTGCCGCCATCGCCATCCTGATCGCCCTCGCCGGCATGGTTGGCCTGAACCGGATGGGTGATGCCGCCCATCGCATGGCCGACGATTCCGACCTGGTGATCAAGACGTCGGAACTCAGAAGCGTCAGCCGGGCGCTGCAGCGCGATGCGCTGAACCTGATCTTCGAGCCCGAAGCCGGCCGTGCCTCGATCGCCAGCCGCTTCGATGGCCGCGTCCAGGCCATGGAGGCCCAGCTGGTGGCGATCGAGGCCGTCGTCGGCGACCGCGACCGCCGGTTCATCGGGCTGCAGCGCGAGGTGATCCGGGCCCTCATCCGCGTGCGGGAACTGGCGCTGGCGGGGAAGACCGATGCGGCGCATCAGGCCTTCATCAACGGCGTGCGTCAGGCCGAGCGTGCGGCATCGGAGCTGACCGACCCGATGATCGACGACGGCATCGCCGAGGTCGCGGCCCAGTCCACCGGCCTGGAAGACACCCGGACCTCGGTCATGGGAGTGATGCTGGCCACCGCCGTGATCGGCATCCTGGCCGGCGTCCTGCTCTCGAGCCTGGTCGCGCGCCGCGGGGTCATCGCCCCGCTTGGCCGGATGACCGGGGCGATGGCGCGGCTGAAGGCCCGGGATTACGGTTTCGATCTGGCCGATGCCGGCCGCAGCGACGAGATCGGCGCCATGGCCGCCGCGGTCGCGACCTTCCGCGATGCGATGCAGGAAACCGACCGGCTGCAGGCCGAACAGCGTGCCGCCGAAGAACGCACCCTCCGCCGCCTGGCCCGCCGGGCCGAGCTGGTGAAGGAGTTCGTCGACGGGATGAACGGCCTCTCCGCCCGCCTTGCCGACGAGGCCCGGCAGCTGGAAACCGATGCCGGCGCGCTTTCTGGCGCCGCCGCCGAGACCAGCCGGATGACCGCCAGCACCAGCACCGCCACCGACCGCACCACCGCCAATGTCCAGACGGTGGCGGCCGCGACCGAGGAACTCTCGGCTTCGATCGGCGAGATCAGCGCGCGGGCGAACGAAACCGCCTCCACCTCGGGCAGCAGTGCCAACGAGGCCCGGCGAACCGCCGATCAGGTCAGCCAGCTGCGCCGCACGGCCGAAGAGATCGGCCAGGTGGTGGCACTGATCACCGACATCGCCGCCCAGACCAATCTTCTGGCGCTCAACGCCACGATCGAGGCCGCGCGCGCCGGCGAGGCGGGCAAGGGCTTCGCGGTCGTCGCCGCCGAGGTGAAGACGCTCGCCACCCAGACCGGGCGGGCGACCGAAGAAATCCGCACCAAGGTCGCCGCGGTCCAGACCGCAACCGACGGCGCCGTCGCCTCGATCGAGCGCATCGTCGGGATGATCGGCGAGATCAGCAGCATGACCACCTCGATCGCGACCGCGGTGGAAGAACAGTCCGCCGCCACCGGCGAAATCACCCGCAACGTGCAGGAAGCGGCCAACGGCACCGAGCAGATCCGACAGGATGTGCAGGTGCTGGACCAGACCGCCACCCGCCCCCACGACATCGCCGGCCGGGTCGGCGGCTTCTCGACCGAGGTTTCGCGCCGGTCGGGCGAGCTGCGCGATCTGGTTGCGGGTTTCGTCAGCCGCCTGTCCGAATCGGAAGCGGCGGCCTGAGCGGCCGGGCCATTTCGGCCAGCCGCCGGACCCGCTCCGCCGTCGCGGGGTGGGTCCGCAGCAGGCCGGGCCCCTGGTGGCGCAGGCGGAAGATCGCCTCCCAGGGGCCCGAACGCTCCAGCGCCAGCAGGGCCCTGGCCAGGGCCGCCGGATCGCCGGTCAGCCGCGCCGCCTCCAGATCGGCCGCGAATTCACGGGTGCGGGAGAGCGCCAGCTGCATCAGCCCCACAAGCCCGGGGGCAGCGATCAGCAGCAGCACCGCCGCCAGGGGTACGGTCACGGCGCCCAGCAGGATCAGTGGCAGGTTCAGGGCCAGCAGGGCGATGCCGAGCCAGGCCATCAGCCCGGTGATCCGCCCCAGCCCGTCGGCCAGACGCATGATCTTCAGGTCGCCATTGGCGATATGCGCCAGTTCATGGGCCAGCACCGCCATCAGTTCCGGGGGCGTCAGGCGGCGCAGCAGCCCGTCGGTGATCACCACCACCGGCACGCCGGCATCGTCCAGCGCAAAGGCATTGGGCTGGCGCGCCGGGCACCAGCAGAGCCGCGGACGGGCATGGATCCCGGCACGGGCGGCCAGCGCCGCCAGGGCGTCGTGGATTTCCGGAAGGGCCGCATAGGGGATCGGGCGGGCGCGATGGGCACGCAGCACCAGACCGGCCGGCAGGCCCGGCAGCAGCAGGGCCGCGGCGACGGCACCGGCCAGCGCCCACGGAATGCCGTCGGGGCCCCAGACGATCCAGCTGGTCAGGCACAGAACCAGCGCCATGCCCGCGACCAGCAGAACCGACCAGGCAAGATTGCGCAGAACCTGGCGTGTGGTTGCCATCCGTCACCTCCGCCCGCGACGCCACCCCTGAGGGGCATGCCTCTCAGACAGGCGATCTGGGAGAAGGCGAGAGGCGGATCAAGAGGGGGAAGCCGGCGATCCGCGGCGGGGCGCGAAGACCCGGGTCTGCCGACGCGGCCTGGTCAGGCCGGGCAGGTCGGCCCCCAGCGCATCGGCAAGCGTCGGCCCGTCGGCGCTGATCAGGCGGCTGGCCTCTGCCTCGGCGCGGCCGATATGGCGCAGCCGTTCCGGATGCCAGGGGGTCGGTGCCACATCGGCGGCATGGCGGGGCGTCTCGGCGCGCCGCCGATCGCGCAGCAGGGCCCGGACCAGGGCGCGGGCCGCGCGGGGGTCCAGCCCGTCGGGCCCCGCCATCTGGGGGCGCGGCTGCGCCATCGGCTGGGGCAGCGGGCGCTTGCGCGCAGCCGCGGCGATTTCTGCCGCCAGCCCGTCCGGCCGCCGCGCCCTGGGTGCCTCGGCCGGGGCCGCCCCCGGCCGGCCGACGATGCGGTCGGCAACCTCGTCGCGCCGGACCCGGCGTGAGGGTTCCCACCGCGCCGGGCGCCCGGGGCTGCCCGCCGGCGGCACGTCGCCCGCCGAGGTCAGCCCCTGGGGCACCGGCGGCAGCTTCACCTGGGGCTGGGCGGGCGGCAGGGGCGGCGGCACCCGGTCGCGGGCGGCGCGCCGCTCGATCTCGGCCGCCGCCGCGGCCGACATGCCGCTGCGGGTGCGCTCCGACAGGCCGCGCAGCTCGCGTCCCAGCATGTCGAGTTCGATCTCGCTGCCGATGCCGCCGTCCCGGGCCAGGCGCCAGGTCTCCAGCCCGCCGATCAGCGCGTTCAACCGGTCCAGCTCCAGGCTGCCGAGCCCCGCCCAGACCGTTTCCATGAAGCGTTCCACCACCTGAGGCAGCGGCCGGAGCTTCAGGGTCGCGGCATCGACCCTGAGCAGGTCGGGCGCGCGCGGACCGACATCGGTGACGACGAAAACCGCCGGCATCAGCCGGCCGCGGCCGGCTGCGGCGAATTGTCCGAGGGCCAGGAACAGCAGGGCGTGAAGCTTGGCCGGGGCCAGGACACGGCCGTCATTGCGGGCCCTCTGCATCAGCCAGCCGGCGACGTCGTGGCTGCTCTCGACAGCGATCCGCATGGTCTCCCGCCCCTCTGCAGTTTCCGCAGGCATGCCCCCTTGCAGGGTCAGTATAGGGTGCCCAACTTAACCGCGACTTAAAATTCGCAGCGAAACGGGCTGACCCGGATGCCGGGGCTGCCACCCGCCCGGCGTGACAGTTTTTAGAATCCTTCTAAAAAGGCTCTTGCGCTGCCCCGCACCGACTGATATACCCGGTTCGACATCGATTGGAACCGTTCTAAAACGAACCGGGCGGTTCCGACGATCAAGACCCCGAGTTGCCGCCCCCGGGCCGGATGTCCGGGGGCATCCTCCAGAAACGAGAGGCAGGATCCATGCTGACCATCGGTGATAAGTTCCCGTCGTTCAAGGTCAAGGCGACCGTGTCGACCGACCTGAAGAGCGCCTTCTCTGAGATCGACGAGAACACCTATGGGGGCAAGTGGAAGGTCTACTTCTTCTGGCCGAAGGACTTCACCTTCATCTGCCCGACCGAGATCGCGGCCTTCGGCAAGCTGAACGGCGAGTTCGAGGATCGTGACGCGGTCGTCCTCGGCGGCAGCACCGACAGCGAGTTCGTGCACCATGCCTGGCGCGTCCACAAGGAAGAGCTGAACGACCTGCCCTTCCCGATGCTGGCCGATGTCAGCCATGCGCTTTGCAACGCCCTCGGCATCCTTCACAAGGAAGAGGGCGTGGCTCTCCGCGCCACCTTCATCGTCGACCCGGACAACATCATCCGTCACGTGTCGGTGAATGATCTCGACGTGGGCCGCAACCCGCAGGAGATCATCCGTATCCTCGACGCGCTGCAGACCGACGAGCTGTGCCCCTGCAACTGGCAGAAGGGCGAGGACACCCTCAAGGTGGCCTGATCCTGCGGATCCGGTCGGCGGTGCGGGATCCCGCACCGCCGACCCCCGTTTTCTACCTGCCTGCCCCGCCGTCCTTCGCCCCCGCCTTCCCCGAACTCTTTTCAATTCCGGACAGCCGCGTCGAGCCCCGGCCGGGTTGCGCATGCGCATAGATCGCGCGCAATCTGATCGTGATGCAGATATCTGGCTCCGCAGCTTTCCACCCGTCCCAAGAGCGCCGCGCCTCCGGCCGCGCTGAAGCCCCACCCATCTGAAATCCCCAGGAGAGTCGAGATGTCGATCGAGCAGCTGCGCGGCGCGCTTCCGGATTACGCCAAGGATCTGAAGCTCAACCTCGGCAACGTGCTGCAGTCGGAGAATCTGACCGCACAGCAGCTCTGGGGCACCGCCCTCGCCTCGGCGCTCGCCGCGCGCAACGCCACCGTGATCCGCGCGATCGCGGCCGATGCCGACGCCCAGCTCAGCCCCGAGGCGCAGAAGGCCGCCCGGGCCGCCGCGGCGATCATGGGCATGAACAACATCTACTACCGCTACACCCATCTGGTGTCGGACAAGGAATACGCCTCGATGCCGGCGAAGCTGCGCATGACCGTGATCGGCAAGCCCGGCGTCGACCATGCGGATTTCGAGCTGTGGTCGCTGGCGGTCTCGGCGATCAACGGCTGCGGCATGTGCATGGACAGCCACGAGAAGGTCGTCCGCGACAAGGGCATCAGCCGCGACGGCGTGCAGGATGCCATCCGCATCGCCTCGGTCGTCCATGCCGTGGCCGCCACCTTCGACGCCGAAGAGGCCCTGGCCGGCTGATCCCGGCCACCGCCCGCCCCGGTTTCAGACCCCCGCCCGCCGGTGCCGCCGCACCGGCGGGGGGGGGGTTTTTCGTCCCTGAAGGTTGACATTCGCGGCCAAAGCCCCAAGTCTGGGACACGTTTTTCGGACGAACCGCTCAAGGACAATCCGTGGCGCGACAATTCCGGCCGATCATTTCGGCCTGCATATGTCACGCTCATGACACGTGAACCTGCCATGATCTTCCACTAGTCTCTGTGGGGATCGGGCAGTGATCGTCTTTGATCAGCTCGCCCGAAGCTCTTTGACGCTTTGGACCGTCGGACCATTGCCGGACATCTTTGGCAGTGGCCGCGTTGCTACACGTCGGGTTCCTGGCAGACGCCCTGTCGCCGGACCGAACGTGCGGGGCCCGGCATGGCCCGGCTCACATTCTCGCGCACCGGTGCGCCCCGTCTTCCCTTCCCGTCCCCGACCACCGGCAACGGTCCCGCCCCCAGCGGGAACCGGTCCGTCCGCGTCTTCGGATCACAGGAGGATGGAGACAGACATGTGCGGCTTCAGCGGCGAGATCAGGTTCGACGGCACGACGGCGGATGTCGGGGCCGTGGCACGCATGACCGCCGCGATGGACAGGCGCGGCCCGGATGCGTCCGGGATCCACGCCCAGGGGCGGATTGCGGTCGGCCATCGCCGGCTCAAGATCTTCGACCTCAGCGAACAGGCCCAGCAGCCGATGATCGATGCCGGGCTGGGCCTCGGCCTGGTCTATAACGGCGCCATCTACAATTACCGCGAACTGCGCGCCGAGCTGGAGGCGATGGGCTTCGCCTTCTTCTCCACCGGCGACACCGAGGTCATCCTCAAGGGCTATCGCGCCTGGGGCCCGAAGGTCGTCGACCGGCTGGCCGGCATGTTCGCCTTCGTGCTGTGGGAGCGCGATACCGGCCGGGTGCTGATGGCCCGCGACCGCCTGGGCATCAAGCCGCTCTATATCGAAAACCGGGGCCGCACGCTGCGCT
Source organism: Tistrella sp. (assembly GCF_002684955.1). Classification (NCBI taxonomy): domain Bacteria; kingdom Pseudomonadati; phylum Pseudomonadota; class Alphaproteobacteria; order Geminicoccales; family Geminicoccaceae; genus Tistrella; species Tistrella sp. Next base: position 50,578 of record NZ_NYWI01000054.1, read on the forward strand.
TCGCCAGCCCCCTGCCCGCCCTGCTTGCCGGCGGCGGTGTCGATACCAGCATCGACCCGGTGGCGCTGCAGTTCTATCTCCAGTTCCACGCCGTGGTTCCGGCGCCGATGACCATCCTGAAGGGCATCCGCAAGCTGCCGCCGGCCACCCGCCGGATCATCGAGCCCGACGGTACCGCCCGCGACGAGGTCTATTGGGCGCCCGATTACGGCCCGCGCGCCGATGAACGCGACCTCTCTTTCCAGGACTGGCAGGCGAAGGTGCTCGACAGCCTGCGCACCGCCGTGCGCCGCCGTCTGGTCGCCGACGTGCCGGTGGGCGTGCTGCTCTCGGGCGGGCTGGACAGCAGCCTGATCACCGGGCTGATCGCCGAGGCCGGGCAGAAAGACCTCAAGACCTATTCGATCGGCTTCGACGCCGCCGGCGGCGAAGAGGGCGACGAGTTCCGCTGGTCGGATGTCGTGGCCGCCCATTTCGGTACCGATCACCATCAGATCCGGGTCTCGGCCTCGGAAACGCTCGAAGCCCTGCCCGATTGCGTGGCGGCGATGAGCGAGCCGATGGTCAGCCATGACGCGGTCGGCTTCTATCTCCTGTCGCAGGCGGTGTCGCGCGATCTGAAGGTCGTGCAGTCGGGCCAGGGCGCCGACGAGGTCTTCGGCGGCTATCACTGGTATCCGCCGATGCTGGCCGCCGGTGACGACGCCGCGGTCGAGACCTATGCCCGCCATTTCTGCGACCGCCCCCATGACGAATATCTGGGGCTGGTGCGGCCGGAACACCGGGTCGACGAGGATCATGCCCGGCGTTTCATCGCCGAGCATTTCGCACGGCCCGGCGCCACCCGCCCGATCGACAAGGCGCTGCGCATCGACAGCAACATCATGCTGGTCGACGACCCCGTGAAGCGGGTCGACAACATGACCATGAGCTGGGGGCTGGAAGCGCGCGTGCCCTTCCTCGATCATGAACTGGTCGAACTGGCAGCCCGCGTGCCGGCCGAGATGAAGGTGAAGACCACCCCCGACGGCCGCCATCTGGCCCAGGGCAAATACGTGCTGGCAGAGGCCGCCCGCGCCGTGATCCCCCATGCGGTGATCGACCGGCCCAAGGGCTATTTCCCGGTGCCGGCGCTGAAGCATCTGGAAGGCCCCTATCTGGAGATGGTCCGCGCCAGCCTGGGCAGCGAGGGCGCCCGATCGCGCGGCCTGTTCGACCAGGCGGCGGTCGACCGGCTGCTGGCCGATCCCAAGGCGCATATCACGCCGCTCCGGGGCTCCAAGCTCTGGCAGCTGGCCCTGCTCGAACTCTGGCTCGACACCCACGGCATCCGCGGGTGACCCGACCATGGCCGACGCACCCGCATCCACCGGTCCCGGCCTCCCCCGCCGCTCCGAGATGACCAGAAAGGCTCCGGTCGACATGACGCGCCGCCAGAACCGCGACACCCGCCCCGCGCGGGATACCCGGCTGGATCGACGATCCGGCCCCTCGCTCGCCGGCCGCCAGGCCCATGGCACCGCCTTCAGCCGCCAGGAGGCGACCGTGGACATGGGCTGGGGCCGGCTGATCTTCGGCCAGACCTTCGACGACAACCGCCACCTCGCCGATGCCATCCGCATGGAAGAGGAAGGCAAGCGCGATGTGGCGCTCTATCTGGCCGAGCCCCATGTCCTGCTGTCGCTTGCCCCGCAGGAGCTGTTCCTCGACCCGTCGCACACCTACCGGCTGTGGATGGACCGCTATCGGCCGGCCCCGCCGCGGCGGCGCGGCTTCACCATCCGCCGGGTGCGCACGGCCGAAGAGGTCGCCGAGGTCAACCGGATCTACGCTGCCCGGCGCATGGTGCCGGTGCCCGAAGACATGGCCCTGGCCTTCCGCCGGTCCCGCACCGTCACCCAGCTGGTGGCGGTGGAGACGGCCTCCGGGGCGATCATCGGCACGGTGATGGGGGTCGATCACGTTCAGGCCTTCGGCGACCCGGAAGGCGGCGCCAGCCTCTGGGCGCTGGCGGTGGACCCGCAGGCCTCGCTGCCGGGGGTGGGCTCGGCGCTGACGCTGCATCTGGCCGGGCATTTCCTCGCCCGCGGCCGCGCCTATATGGATCTCTCGGTCATGCATGACAATGCCGAGGCGATCGCGCTTTACGAGAAGCTGGGCTTCCAGCGGGTGCCGGTGTTCTGCGTGAAGCGCAAGAACCCGATCAACGAGAAGCTGTTCATCGGCCCCTCGCCCTCGGACGCGCTCAACCCCTATGCCCGGATCCTGGTCGACGAGGCCCGGCGCCGCGGCATCGCGGTCGAGGTGCTGGATGCCGCCCGCGGCTATTTCACCCTCACCTTCGGCGGCCGCGCGATCACCTGCCGGGAAAGCCTGACCGAACTGACCAGCGCCATCGCCATGAGCCGCTGCCAGGACAAGCGCGTCACCCGCGACGTTCTGGCCGAGGCGGGGCTGTCGGTGCCCGAACAGGTCACCGCCGCCGACCTCGCCCGGGCCGAAACCTTCCTCGCCGCCCATGGCCGGGTGGTGGTGAAGCCGGTGGATGGCGAGCAGGGCCGCGGCGTGCAGGTGGATATTCGCGATGCCGACACCCTGGCCCGCGCCTGCCGCGCCCTGTCGGAACAGGGTGTGGCGGGCGTGGTCGAAACCTTCGTCGAGGGCGAGGATCTGAGAATCATCGTCATCGACGGCGAGGTGGTGGCGGCGGCGATCCGCAAGCCGGCCGAGATCACCGCCAACGGCACCGATACCGTGCGCGCGCTGATCGAGGCGCGATCGCGCCGCCGGGCCGCCGCGACCGGCGGCGAAAGCCGGATCCCCATGGATGCCGAAACCGAACGTGCGGTGACCGAGGCCGGCTGGACCATGGACGACGTGCCGCCGGCGGGCGAGGTGATCCGGGTGCGCAAGACCGCCAATCTGCACACCGGCGGCACCATTCACGACGTCACCGCCGAACTGCATCCGGCCCTGGCCGAGGCGGCCGTCCGCGCCGCCCGGGCGCTGGACATTCCGGTGGTCGGCCTGGACTTCATGGTCCCGGCCGCCGACCAGCCGGATTATTGGATCATCGAGGCGAACGAGCGCGCGGGCCTTGCCAATCACGAGCCCCAGCCGACCGCCGAACGTTTCATCGACTTCCTGTTCCCACAGACGGCCACCCGCCGGCGCAGCATGCCGGCCCAGGCCGAGGAGACGGCATGAACGACGCGACCCGACGCCATCGGGATGGAAATGGCCCCGAGGCCGGCATCCGCATCGATCGCGACTACCTGCTCGACACCCTGCTGGCCCTGCTGAACACGCCCAGCCCCTCCGGCTATACCGACGGCATCGTCCACATGGTCGGCCAGGAGCTGGAGCGGCTGGACATCGAATTCGATCTCACCCGCCGCGGAGCCATCCGCGCCGTGCTGCGCGGGCGCGAGCGCCATCCGGCCCGGGCACTGGTCGCCCATCTGGACACGCTGGGCGCCATCGTGAAGCGCCTGCAGCCCAATGGCCGGCTGTCGGTCGTGCCGATCGGCCACTGGTCGGCGCGGTTCTCGGAAGGCGCCCGCTGCACCATCTTCACCGATGACGGCCGCCATCGCGGCACCATCCTGCCGCTCAAGGCATCCGGCCACACTTTCGGCGGCGAGATCGACAAGCTGCCGGTCGGCTGGGACTATGTCGAGCTGCGCGTCGATGCGCTGGTGGACAACGAGCGCGATCTCGAAGCCCTCGGCATCCGGGTGGGCGACATCATCGCCGTCGATCCGAACCCCGAAATCGGCCCCAATGATTTCATCAACAGCCGCTATCTGGACGACAAGGCCGGTGTCGCCACCCTGCTGGCGGCGGCAGAGGCGGTGCAGCGCTCGGGCGTGAAGCCGCCGGTCGACACCTATCTGCTGTTCACCATCTCGGAGGAGGTCGGCTCCGGCGCCTCGTCGATCCTGCATGGCGAGATCGCCGAGATGGTGACCATCGACAACGGCACCACCGCCCCGGGCCAGGCCAGCCGCGAGACCGGCGTCACCGTCGCGATGATGGACAGCGCCGGCCCCTTCGACTTCCACCTGACCCGCAAGCTGCTGGCACTCTGCGCCGATAACGGCATCTCGCATCAGCGCGACGTCTTCCGCCATTACCGGTCCGACAGCGCCTCCGCCATCGAGGCGGGCAACGATCTGCGCACGGCGCTGGTCTGTTTCGGCATCGATGCCTCGCATGGCTACGAGCGGATCCATCGCTCGGCGCTCGACGATCTGGCGAAGCTCGAAGCGCTCTACATGTTGAGCGAGCCGACCTTCAAGCGCGATGCCAAGCCGCTCGGCCCGCTGACCGGCTTCCCGGTGCCGCCCGACTGGGACGAGGAGGAAACGGCCGAACGCCTCGGCACCCCCGCCCCGGCAGAGGAAGCCGCCGAGCCCCATAAGTGACGGCCGTAAGATGACGGACGCACCCGACGCCCCGCCCTTTTCCCCAAGGGCGGGGCGTTCTTATATTCCAAAACAACACTTCTGCCATGACGAATTGCCGGGCGCCCCGGCTTGATCCCCATCGATCGCCATTGGTAGGATGCGACAGAAAAATTTTCCGGCGTCGCGCCGCAGAATGTGCCGCGGCGCAGAACAGACGGGATCCCTCAGATGACCATCATGAACGGCTTCGCCGATGCCATCGGCAACACGCCGCTGATCAAGCTGCGGCAGGTGTCGGAGCGCACCGGCTGCACCATTCTCGGCAAGGCGGAGTTCATGAACCCCGGCGGATCGGTCAAGGATCGCGCGGCGCTCTATATCGTGCGCGATGCGCTGGAGCGCGGCGCCCTCCGCCCGGGTGGCCGGATCGTCGAGGGCACGGCCGGCAATACCGGCATCGGCCTGGCGCTGGTCGGCAATTCGATCGGCTGCAGATCGACCATCGTCATCCCCGAGACCCAGTCGGAAGAGAAGAAGCAGACCCTGCGCATGCTGGGCGCCGATCTGGTTCAGGTGCCGGCCGTCCCCTACAAGGACCCGAACAACTATGTCCGCGTCTCGGAGCGGCTGGCGAACGAACTGGCCGAGAGCGAGCCGGGCGGCGCGGTCTGGGCCAATCAGTTCGACAATGTCGCCAACCGCCGCGCCCATTTCGAGACCACGGGGCCCGAGATCTGGGAGCAGACCGGCGGCCGGATCGACGGCTTCGTCTGCGCGGTCGGCACCGGCGGCACGCTTGCCGGCATCACCATGGCGCTGAAGGAGCGCAACCCGGACATCCAGTGCTGGCTGGGCGATCCGATGGGCTCGGCGCTCTATTCCTGGATCACCACCGGCGAGCTGAAATCATCGGGCAGCTCGATCAGCGAGGGCATCGGCCAGGGGCGGGTCACCGCCAATCTGGACGGCGTCAGCTTCGACGGCGCCGTGCAGGTGACCGACGAGGAAAGCCTGCCCATGCTCTACGACCTGATCTCGGAAGAAGGGCTGCTGCTCGGCGGTTCCTCGGCGATCAATGTCGGCGCGGCGGTGAAGATGGCCGAGGCGCTGGGCCCCGGCCACACCATCGTGACCATCCTCTGCGACAGCGGCCAGCGCTATACCAGCAAGCTGTTCAACGCCGAATTCCTGCGGTCGAAGAACCTGCCGGTCCCCTCCTGGCTGGACCGCTGAGCCGTCTCGCGGCAAGCTCCGGTTTCCCCCGTTCGAAACCGGAGCGTGCCGATGCCTGCCACCGATCCTCTCTTCCGTAGCGATCCCTACGCCCGAAGCTGCACCGCCCGCGTGGTCGCCGTCACCGAAGAGGGCGGGGTGATCCTGGATCGGAGCGTCTTCTACCCGACCGGCGGCGGCCAGCCGGGGGATTCGGGCCGGCTGACCGATGCGGCCGGCCGTGTCTGGACGGTGACCGAGGCGGTGAAGGGCCGGGCATCGGGGACGGATGGCGGGCCCGATGCCATCGTCCATCGCCTGGATGCGACGGGCGCCGAGGCGCCGCCGGCCATCGGCACCCAGGTCACCGCCGATCTGGACTGGGACCGCCGTCACGCCCATATGCGGCTGCACACCTGCCTGCATCTGCTCTCGGCGATCGTGGTGGCACCGGTCACCGGCGGCCAGGTCGGCGCCGATCGCGCCCGGCTGGATTTCGACTGGCCCGATGCCACGCTCGACAAACAGGCGATCACCGACGCGCTGAACGATCTGATCCGGGCCGATCATGCGGTCGAAACCGACTGGATCACCGATGCCGAGCTGGATGCGGCGCCGCATCTGGTCAAGACCATGTCGGTCCAGCCGCCGCGCGGGGCCGGCCGGGTGCGGCTGGTCCGGATCGGCGCGGGCACGGCCGGCGCCGACGCCCCCCATGTCGATCTTCAGCCCTGCGGCGGCACCCATGTCGCCCGCACCGGCGAGATCGGTGCGGTAGAGGTGGTGAAGATCGAAAAGAAGGGGCGCCAGAACCGGCGGGGGGTGATCGCCTTCGCCGGCTGATCAGCCGGCGGCCGCGGTGCCCCGCGCCACGGCCGCCAGCTGCGGATCTTCAAGGAATTCGGCATTGCGCGCCCGGATGGCGGCGCCGTCGTCGTCATACAGGAAGGGCAGGCAGGCGAAGCGGCGGCCACGGGTCACCGCCAGGGCCTCGTGCAGCAGGCTGCACGAGAACACCACCGCGCCGCCGGTGGGGGCGCGATAGCGGCGGTCGCCGAATTCGGGGAAGCGCAGTTCGCCGCCTTCATAGTCTTCGGCATTCAGGTTGATGGTCACCGCGAAGCGGCGATGGGCGGTGCCGCGGGTGGTGTTGTCGCGATGCGGGCGGAAATAGCCGCCCGCCCCATCACCGTCGTAACAGGCGACGATATAGCGCTCGATCCGGGTCGCCTTGTACTGGAAGGCCTTCTGCAGTTCCGGCAGCAGCCGGCGTTCGATCCGCGCGCGGATGCCGGCGCGCAGCGTCTCGTCTTCGATCAGGCAGTCGGCGCGGCGCTTGTGGCCGTAATCGCGCATCTCGACCGTGCGGCCGCCCACCTCGCGCATGAAGCCGCTCTCCTCGCCGCCCAGCCGGTCGTATTCGGCCATCAGCCGGCGGCAGAAGGCCGGCTCGAAAACCCTGGGCACCGCCAGTACCGGCGCCCAGGGCTGGCCGGCATCGTCGGCCGGCGCCACGGTCAGGATCCGCCCGCCTTCGGCGACCACACTGCCATGGGCTGCCGGCGCCGGCAGCTGCGCCACCAGATCCAGCAGCCGGGCCGTGTCTTCCATGCCGCCGGTTGCGACCACCCGCAGGGTGGGATCGAGCAGCAGCCAATAGGGACGGTAGGCGACATGGCCACTGCGCGGATCTGCCGCAGGATCGATCGCCCGATAGCGGCGCGAGATTTCGCCATCCGCATCGGCGAAGGCATAGAAGCCCGGCAGATGCAGCGGCAGGCGCGCAGGCTGGCCAACCCGGTCGGCCGCATCCAGCGTCACGAAGAAACAGGTCCGCCTGGGGTCGGCAAACAGTGGCGCCGCCCCGGCAATCGCCGCCACGGCGGCCTGAAGCTGCGGCACCGCAGCCGATCCCAGCAGCACCAGCACCGACCAGCGGCCGGCAACGGTGGAAAAGGCGAAGTTCGGATTGCCGGCACAATCGCCCTGGAACCAGGGCACCGGGTCGCCGGGCAGGAAGGGCAAGGTGCGGGCCGCGGCAACAGCGGTGTCGGACATGGTGCAGGTCTCCGGGGGGGCCGTGAACGTGTGACGTTCAGAATGCAGGAGCATCCCATCGCCGTAAAGCGGGTGCAAGAGCCGCGGGCGGCTGTGGCGGTGCCGCCGCGGGTCCGGTATCATGTGGCCGACGAGGTGGCGGGATGCGGCTCCGCAGGGGCCGCGACACCTGCCCAAGATTGATTGAGCAAGATCAGACGAGACCGGCGCCGGCCGGGGTCGGGCCAGGCGCCATCGACCGATCCGGCCCGGGAAGAACCACGGAGGACGCTGCCCCCGATGCCCTACGCCAAGCCCGACGCCCTGGTCAGCACCGCCTGGCTCGCCGACCACCTCGATGCGCCCGATGTGCGCGTCGTCGATGCGTCCTGGTTTTTCCCGCAGGAGGGCCGCGATCCGCGTGCCGAGCATGCGAAGCTGCGCATCCCCGGTGCGGTGTTCTTCGACATCGACGAGATCGCCGATACCACCAGCCATCTGCCGCATATGCTGCCCGCGCCCGAGAAGTTCTCGTCGCGGGTCCGCCGGCTGGGCCTGGGCGACGGCGTGAAGATCGTCGTCTATGACGCGATCGGCCTGCGCAGCGCCGCCCGCGCCTGGGGGATGTTCCGCGTCTTCGGCCATGACGATGTCGCGGTGCTGGATGGCGGCCTGCCGAAATGGCTGGCCGAGGGCCGACCGGTGGTCGAGGAACGCCCCGAACCGCCGCGGGAACGGCATTTCACCGCCCGGGTCAACAACCTGCTGGTGAAGGACCGCCATCAGGTGGCCCGCGCCACCGGCGACGGCCGCACCCAGCTGGTCGACATGCGCCCGGCCGACCGCTTCCGCGGCGAGGCGCCCGAGCCGCGGCCGGGCGTGCGGGCGGGCCATGTGCCCGGCGCGCTGAACCTGCCCTATACCGACCTGCTCGACCCCATGTCGGGCACGGTGCTGGATGCCGAACGGCTGGAGGCGCGGATCCTGGCGGCGGGCATCGATCCGTCGAAGCCGGTGATCGCCATGTGCGGATCGGGCGTCACCGCCGGCATGCTGGCGCTTGCCATGTATCTGCTGGGCAAGCGCGACGTGCCGGTCTATGACGGGTCCTGGGCCGATTGGGGGTCGGACGAAAGCCTGCCGATCGAACGGTGATCGCCGTCCGGACCATAAGGGTGCAGATCGGCACCGCACCGGCTGACCGCATGGTGCCGGCCGCAGGAACCACGGGACCGGCGGGCGAAGCCGCCGCCGGTGCCGGTGCTCGTGTCCCCCGCTCACGCTGCCACCGACCGCAGGCCGCATCCGGCCTGCGGCGGTCCGTCTTCGTTCCGGCGCCCGCACGGGCCGGCGGAACCTGCGGCTTCCGATACCACCCGTCCGGCCGACCCGGCCTGACGGCTGGCCTGACCGGGTCGCGGGGCGATGGTCGCCACCGCGCGTGGAGAAAGCGTCGATGACGGAACTTGTCGTCACCTACTTCGAAATGACCTCGCCGCCGGACCGCCATGGACGTGGCAAGCTGCCCTCGGGGCAGTATGCCCTGCTCCGGGCCTGGAACATGCCGGTCCATTTCTACCGCTATCTGCATGCCGGCGCCCGGGCAAACCTGCTTCGCCCCGAACGCCTGGGCCTTGACGACGAGGCCATCGGCCACATTCTCGCCGACGAGAAGATCGAGATCTTCGTGCTCTACGTTGCCGGCGTGCCTGCGGGCTTCGCCGAACTCGACCGTCGGGCCGAGGACGATTCCATCGAAATCGCGTATCACGGACTCATGCCTGAATATGTCGGCCGCAGCTTCCGCGGCTTCCTGCTCGACCAGGTGGTGGACATCGCCTGGAGCTATCATCCGACACGGCTCTGGGCGCGCTGCTCCAATCTGGACCACCCCAAGGCCATGCAGACCTATCAGCGCGGCGGCTTCGGCGTGTTCCGGCAGGAACGCAGCCCCATGCCGGCCGATCTGGCCCTGACCGGCAGCGATCGCGGCCGCAATGCCGGCACCGGCGGCCTGCTGACCGAGGGGACGGATCTGTCCAACATCGTGCCCGGCCCGGTGGGGGAGGCTCCGACATGACCATCGGCGAAACCTTCCAGACCGGTCCCGCCCCGGCGGGCCGCCGGGTGATGGTGGTCGGTGCCGGCCCCGCCGGTCTGGCCGCCACCGAAAAACTGCTCGCCCACGGCCTGCAGCCGATCGTGGTTGCGCCGGCCGACGACTGGGGCGGCCGCGCCTTCGTCGGCGCCTCGGAAGCCGATGCCGGCTCCCCCGCCGGCGATGTCGATTTTCTACGCTTCCGCGGCCGCGCCGCCCGCATCCGCAGCGCCGTGCGCCTGATCACCGGCCATGTCGCCTGGGCGATCGAGGATGGCGCGGTGCTGCTGGCCGGACGCGACGGCATTTCGCGCCTCGCCTTCGACCGTCTGGTGCTCGCCACCGGTGCCGAGACCCGGCCGATCCCGCTGCCCGGCGGCCAGCTTTCCGGCGTCACCGATCTGGGCACGCTCTACCGCGCCCCCGAACAGGCCGGCAGCACCGCCATCGGCCAGCGCCCGGTGCTGATCGGCGGCGGCCCCGGCCTCTACGAGGTCGCCGACCGGCTGGTGCGCGCCGGCCGCCGGCTGACCGCGGTGATCGATCTGGATCCCGATCCCTGGCAGCGCGGCCCGATCGGCACCGAAAGCGGCCGCCCGGGCACCGGGCTCGGCCGCTGGCTGCGCCTGGTCGGCCGCGACGTGCCGGTGCTGACCGGCATCACCCGTCTCAGGGTGGAAGGCGACGGCCATGTCGAGCGGATCATCGCCACCGACGGCCGCGGAGAGACCCGCGACATCGTCTGCGACACCGTGGGTGTCGGCCATGGCATGATCGCCGATCACCGCCTGCTCGCCTCGGCCGGCGTGGCGCTGGGGTTCGATCCCGACCGCCGGGCCTTTCTGCCCCAGCTGGATGCCGAAGGCCGCGTGCCCGATTGTCCGGGGCTGTATGTCGCGGGCGAGGCCGGCCCCCATCCGCGCCCGGCGGTCGCCGACCGGCTGGGTGCCGCGGCCGGTCTTGCCGTCGCCTCGGATCTGGGTATTGCAGACGCCCGGATCGAACTGGCGCGGATGACGCCGCTGCTCTCGCACGACCGGCGCACCGGGGCCGAGATCGCGGTCGACCATCCCTACCCCACCGGCTGGGTTCTGGCCCAGGACGACGACGCCCCGATCGATCCGGCAAGCGGGCTGACGCTGGGCCGGCTGAAGCAGGTGGCGGCGCGCCATCGCCTGGACCGGCTGGGCCGGGCCGCGGCGGTGCTGGGCGTCGACCTGGCCCGCGCCGGCGGCCTGGGCCGGGCCGGCGTTCTGGCCGAGCTGATCGCCGCTCTCGGCGCCCTGCCGCTCGCCGGCCTCGGCACCAGCCAGGGCGAAAGCCCGGCCATGCCCGTGCCGCTGGGCATGCTGGCCGCGGCCGGACGGGGACAGGTCAACGACATCACGGAGCGTGCAGGATGAGCCGGCTGGTGGATTGCGACGTCGTCATCGTCGGCGGCGGGGTGGTCGGCCTTGCGGCCGCGATCGGGCTGCGCCGGCAGGCCTTCCGGGTCACGGTGCTGGAAGCGACCGCCGGTGCCGGCCGCGATCTGGACGGCATCTGCGGGCTGATCGGCACCGAGGGCCGCGCCGCCCTTGCCCGTCTGCTGGGTGCGGACGAAGCCGCGGCCCTGGTGACCACGGCGACGGTGCCCGAAGGCGCGGCCGATACCCTGCCCGAAGGCCTGGGCGTTCTGGCCCCCGGCCTCTTCGCCGAAACGCTCAGCCGTCGCGCCCGGGAACGGGGCGTGGATCTGCGCGAGGGTGTGGCCGCGATCGGGGCCGAGGAAACCGAAGCCGGGTTCCGCGTCGCCTGCGCCCCAGGCTATGGCATTGCCGGCCGGCTGATGGCGATCGCCGCCGGCCCCGCCCGCGACACGGCCGGCAGCTGGCTGAAAGCCGATCTGCCGGTCCGCCCGGCGGTGTCGCTGCGCCTGAAGCTTCGCCCCGACCGGATCACCCCCGAAACCTGCCGCAGCCGGCCCAGCGATGTGATGCTGGCCGAAGACGGCCGGGCGGTGCTGCGCGGCACCGGCGACGGCGGCTGGCTGGTTGCCCTGCACGAAGACGGGTCGGTCGCGACCTCCGCCTCGGGTGCTGCGGCCCGCGCGGCCGCCCCGGCCGCCCCGCTGTCGCCCGACGAAATCGCGGCCGCCGCCGCCCGGGTTACCGCCATCCTGCCCGACACGGCCGGGCAGCTGTTGACCCGCATGTGGCGGGTGGCCGGTCAGGCGCCGGATGCCGCCGCCATGGCCCAGGCCGTGCCCGGCCGCGCCGGGCTGTTCGTGGCCGATGGCGGCGGCGACTGGGACATGGGCGGGGCGCTGATCGCGGGCGAGCGCCTGGCCGGGCTGCTCGCCGCCTGACCCGTCATTCCGGGTGCCGTCAGCCGTAAAGGAAGGGGCGGGCCAGATCGACCACCTGGTCCGGCGCTTCCATCGGCGCCAGATGGGCGGTGTCGAGCGTGACGAAATCGCGGGTGCCCGGCATGTGCCGGGCCGCGATCGCCGACATGTTCTGAAACACCGGATGCGACCGGGCGGTCTTGGCCACCAGCACCGGCACATGCTGGTCGTGCAGCAGCAGGAAGGGGTCGCCCGCCGGGTCGCCGCTATTGGCATTGCCCATGGCGCGCGCGATCGGCCCCAGAATGTCGGCCTCGGTTTCCGGCTCGCAGGCCAGCACCAGTTCGGCGCCGTCGCGGCGGAACCCCCAGTCCAGATAAAGATCCAGCGCCGCCGGCGTCACCACGTCGAAGGGTGGGCGCGAGGCGAAGCGCGCCCGTGCGGTCTCGCGGTCGGTGAAGCGCGGCTTGCGCCGGCCGGCGCCCTCCACCAGGCCACGGCCGAAGGCCCAGCCTTCGGGCTCGGGCTCCTCTCCGGCGCCCGGTTCGGAAATCGTGGGCTCGATCACCACCATCCGCCGGAACAGCTCGGGCCGGAGTGCGGCCGCCAGCAGCACGTCGGTGGCCCCGGCCGAATGGGCCAGCACGTCGATCCCGCGCCAGCCCATGGCATCGGCCAGCGCGATCAGATCCAGCGCGAAGGCCCGGAACCCGTAATCGCCGGGGGTGCGGCCCGACGCCCCATGGCCGCGACGGTCATAGCTCCACACGCCCGAGGCATGGGCCGAAAGCTTCAGCGCCACCGGCTCCAGCGTCGCGCCGCAATAGCCGGTGCCATGGGTCATCAGCAGGGGCCGGCCGGCCGGATCGCCGCCGGGCCAGGACTGGACATGAAGAACCGGGCCGGAACCGGGATCGAACCGTCCGGAGGTGAAGCTGCCCGAAAGCGGGGAACCTTCGGCAGCCATGCCGGGCTCGGCCGGCCTGTCATCAACCATGGCGCGCATGGCAAGAGTATCGCCCGAAGCCAGAGGTCTGATCAAGGGCCGGGGACTGCGCGCCGGTCAAAGAGAAACCCCCGGCCCTGGATGGACCGGGGGTCGGACGACACCCACAGGGTGCAGATCGCTCAGTGATGGAGGATCTGCCCCAGGAAGGCCTTGGTCCGGTCGTTCTGCGGGTTGAGGAAGAATTCCTCGGGCACGTTCTCTTCCACGATCTCGCCGCGATCCATGAAGATCACCCGGTCGGCGACCGTGCGGGCGAAACCCATTTCATGGGTCACGCAGAGCATGGTCATGCCGGTCTCGGCCAGCTCGATCATCACGTCGAGCACTTCCTTGATCATCTCGGGGTCCAGCGCCGAGGTCGGCTCGTCGAAGAGCATGACCTTGGGGTTGGTGCACAGCGAGCGCGCGATCGCCACACGCTGCTGCTGACCGCCCGACAGCTGGCCCGGATACTTATTGGCCTGATCCGGAATCCGCACGCGCTCCAGATAGGACATCGCCGTCGCCTCGGCTTCCTTGCGCGGCACCTTGTGGACCCAGAGCGGCGCCAGGGTCAGGTTCTCCAGCACCGTCAGATGCGGGAACAGGTTGAAGTGCTGGAACACCATGCCGACCTCGCGGCGGATGTTCTCCACCGCCTTGACGTCGTTGCTCAGCTCCACGCCGTTGACGACGATGCTGCCCTTCTGGTGTTCCTCCAGTCGGTTGATGCAGCGGATCATCGTCGATTTGCCCGAGCCGGACGGCCCGCAGATGACGATGCGCTCGCCACGCGCGACATCAAGATTGATGTCGCGCAGCACGTGGAACTGGCCGTACCACTTGTTGACCTGGTCCAGCCGGATGATGGTGTCGGCACCGCGGGCGGAGGCGACCCGCGGCCCGGTGGCCTCGGGCATCTCGCCGGCGGCCATGTCGGTCTGATTGGTCATCGGATCGATCCTTCCCTCAACGATGGGCACCGCGACCCAGATACCGCTCCAGCCACTGGCTGTAGCGCGAGATCGCGAAGCAGAAGACGAAGTAGACCAGCGCCGCGAAGACATAGGCCTCGGCGAAATAGGTCCGCCAGGGCGCGTCGTTCAGCGCCGCACGGGTCGCCAGCATCAGGTCGAAGATGCCGATGATGACCACCAGCGAGGTGTCCTTCAGCGTCGACAGGAACGAATTCACGGTCGACGGAATGCTGATCTTCAGCGCCTGCGGCAGAATGATCAGCCGCATCTTCTGCCAGTAGCCGAGGCCGAGCGCATCGGCCGCTTCGTACTGCCCCTTGGGGATGGCCTGCAGACCGCCGCGCACCACCTCGGCCAGATAGGCGGCCGCGAACATGATGATCGCGATCTGGGCCCGCAGCAGTTTGTTGATGTTGAGCCCTTCCGGCAGGAAGAGCGGGATCATGACCGAGGCCATGAACAGCAGCGTCACCAGCGGCACGCCGCGGATCAGCTCGATATAGGTCACCGACAGTGCCTTGATGATCGGCAGGTTCGACCGGCGCCCCAGCGCCAGCAGCACCGCGATCGGGAAGGCGATGCCGCAGCCGAAGACCGACAGCACCAGGGTGATCATCAGACCGCCCCAGAGCCGGGTCTCGACCAGCGGCAGGCCGAAGACGCCGCCCCACATCAGCAGGCAGATCAGGGTGATCGCCGCGACCCACACATAGACCAGCTTCCGGCTCCAGAACTTCCGGTAGCCGCTGGCGGCGACCAGGGTCACGAAGATCAGGATGGAGGCCAGCGGCCGCCACTGTTCCTCGTAAGGATAGGTGCCGAACAGGATCAGGCGGTATTTCTCGCGGATGAAGGCCCAGCAGGCCCCTTCCGCCGCCTTGCAGGCCTCGGGCGCAGCACGGCCCCAGACCGCATCGATGAAGGCCCAGTTTATCAGCCCCGGCAGCCACGAAATCAGCGCCCAGGCGATGGCGACGGTGATCAGCGCGTTGTACCAGGTGTTGAACAGATTGCCGCGGATCCAGGCGATGGGTCCCACCGTCGCCGCGGGCGGCCGTTCTACGGCCGTCTTTTCCGGTATGGTCTGAGCGGTCATCGGCCTAGCGCTCCACCAGCGCGATGCGCTTGTTGTACCAGTTCATGAACGCCGAGATCGACAGGCTGACCGTCAGGTAGGCCAGCATGATCAGGGCGATGTTCTCGATGGCCTGACCGGTCTGGTTCAGGGTCGTATTGGCCACCGACACGATGTCCGGATAGCCGATCGCGACCGCGAGCGAGCTGTTCTTGGTCAGGTTCAGGAACTGGCTGGTGGTCGGCGGCACGATCACGCGCAGGGCCTGCGGCAGGATGATCAGCCGCATGGTGACGCCGGGCTTCAGCCCCAGCGCCGCCGCCGCTTCCCACTGGCCCTTGCCCACCGCCTGAATGCCCGACCGCACGGTTTCGGCGATGAAGGCGGCGGTATAGAGGGTGAGGCCAAGGGTGAGTGCGGCAAATTCCGGCGAGACCGAAAGCCCGCCCTGGAAGTTGAAGCCGCGCAGTTCCGGCATGTCGAGCGCAAGCGGCGCGCCCATCACCGCCCAGACCGCGACCGGCAGGCCGATCAGCAGGGCGAGAGAGGGGATCAGCGTCTTCGGCCGGTCGCCGGTCGCCGCCTGGATCCTGCGGGCCCGGGCCAGCAGCAGGCGCACGGCCAGGATCGCGACGATGAGCGCGATCAGCGCGCCCCACCAGGCGGGATGGTCGGCCGGGGCCGGCATCTTGAAGCCGCGATTGCTGAGGAACACGCCCTCGATCGGCTGCAGCGCCTGGCGCGGTGCGGGCAGAACCTCGGTGATCAGCCCGTACCAGAAGAACAGCTGCAGCAGCACCGGGATGTTGCGCAGCGTCTCGACATAGATCGTCGCCAGCTTGGCGAGCAGCCAGTTGCTCGACAGGCGGGCGACGCCGATCACCACGCCGATCAGCATCGCGAACACGATGCCGATCAGCGACACCTTCAGCGTGTTGACCACGCCCACCCAAAGGGCACGGGCATAGGTGTCGGTCGCATTGTACGGAATGAGGGATTCGCCGATCGCAAACCCGGCCTCGCGGCTCAGATAGTCGAAGCCGGTCTGGATGTTGCGGGTGGCGAGATTGTGCAGGGTGTTGCCCACCAGATACCAGCCGATGGCAATCACGATTGCCATGGCGATGATCTGGAACAACACCGCACGCACGCCAGCGTCGTTCAGCATCGAACGACGGGGCGGCGTGCCGCCCGGGGCGGAGGTGCCCGGACGGCGGCTGGTGTCGGTCATCGGCTCTGGAAGCCCTTCGCTCGTCGCGGATGCGTCACGGCGGCCGGGGTCCACCGGTGGCACATCACGAACAGCAGCCCGAGACGGCCGAGGGGGCCGTGATCAGCCGATCACGCCCCCCTCAGACCCGTTGGGTCGCCGGCCCTCGGCGGTCGCCGGCGCCACCATGCAGGCGATCAGCGGATCGGGTCGGAGTACAGCACGCCGCCGTCGCTCCACTGCGCGTTCAGGCCGCGCTCCAGCTTCAGCGGGCTTTCGGGGCCGACATTGCGCGAGAAGATCTCGCCGTAATTGCCGACCTGCTTGATCGGGCGATAGGCCCACTCGTCGTCCAGGCCCAGCGTCTGGCCCATGCCGGGCGAGGCGCCCAGGATGCGGCGCACGACCGGGTTCTCGGACGAGGCCTTCATCTCGTCGACATTCTTCGACGAAATGCCGTATTCCTCGGCCTCGACCAGGGCGTTGCGGACCCACTTCACGATGGTGAAGTACTCGTCGTCACCGCGGCGCACCGCCGGTGCCAGCGGCTCCTTCGAGATCGCCTCGGGCAGGATGATGTGGTCGTCCGGATTGGGCGCGTTCACCGAACGCAGCGCCGCCAGACCCGAGATGTCGGTGGTATAGGCGTCGCAACGGCCCGAGAAATAGGCCTTGTAGGATTCCTCGAAGCTTTCGAACACCACCGGCTGCAGCTTCATGCCATGGGCACGGAAGTAGTCGGTGAGGTTGAGCTCGGTGGTGGTGCCCGACTGGACGCAGACGGTGGCGCCGTCCAGCTGCTTGGCGCTGCTGACGCCGGCGGCCTTGGTGATCAGGAAGCCCTGACCGTCATAGAACCAGGTGCCGACGAAGAACAGGCCGAGCGAGGCGTCGCGGGTCAGCGTGTTGGTGCTGTTGCGCGACAGAAGATCGATTTCACCCGACTGCAGCGCGGTAAAGCGCGCCTGGGCCGACAGCGGCACGAACTGGACCTTTTCCGCGTCGCCGAGGATGGTGGCCGCGACCGCACGGCAGAAGTCGGCGTCCATGCCGCTCCAGCGGCCGGTGCTGTCCGGCGCCGAGAAACCCGGCAGACCGGTGTTCACGCCGCAGCGCAGCGTGCCGTTCTTCTTGATCGCGTCCAGCGTCGCGCCGGCATGGGCGGGCGCGCCAAGCGCCGCGACGGCGACGGTAGCCGCAAGCGCGGCCACGAAGGTCTTGATCGACATGTGTATCGCAAAGCCCCTCATCTGCAGGCCGATGCCGCCTGATCGGCGGACTCCGGACGCCCACATGCGGCCCCCCAGGGCCCGCGATGCAAAACGTCCGTCCGACCTGCGTCGTTTCGAGCGGAGCACGGTTGTCCTGCGGCCCTCCCGCCGGATCCGCGGAGCGCGCCCCCCCGGACGCGTTCCTGAAAGCTCCACATCTTCCCCTGTTCGTTGGTAGCACACCGGTCAATCGTCATGCAAGCGTGCGCCCTGCCCTTGCCGAGCCGGGTTGCCAGCGGCGGCTGCGCGCGTTGAAATGCGCCCGACGGCGCAAGGGCGCGCCGAATGCACGGATCGAGGAGAGCCGGAACCATGTCCGACGAGACGCGTCCCGACGCGGCAGGGGCACACAGGAACGAAGATCCCCACGGGATCGACACCCGGATCGTTCATGTCGGGCGCGACCCCTTCGCCAATCACGGCATCGTCAATCCGCCGGTGCATCACGCCTCGACCGTGCTGTTTCCCACACTCGACGCGCTGGTGAAGGCCGCGGTCGACCCCACCCGCGGGGTTTATTACGGGCGCTACGGCACGCCGATCACCCATGCGCTGGAAGATGCCTATGCCGAACTGTCGGGTGGGGCGCGGGGCATCGCGCTCGCCTCGGGCAAGACGGCGATCCTGGCCATGCTCACCGCCTTCACCGGCGCCGGCGATCACGTGGTCGTGCTCGACAACGTCTACGAGCCCACCCGGGCGCTGGCCGACCAGTTCCTCGGCCGATACGGCGTCGAGGTCACCTATGTCGACCCGATGGCGGGGGCGGCGGTCGCCGATCATTTCCGGCCGAACACGAAGCTGCTGATGCTGGAGGCGCCGGGCTCGCTCACCTTCGAAGTGGCCGATCTGCCGGCGATGATCGCCGTGGCCAAAGCCGCCGGCGTGCGCACCGCGCTCGACAATTCCTGGGCGACGCCGCTCTATCTGAAGCCGCTCGCCATGGGGGTCGACGTGGTGATGGAGGCCGGGACCAAATATCTGGTCGGCCATTCCGATGCCATGATGGGCGTGCTGTCGGCCACCGAAGAGGCCTTTCCGGCGCTGCGCCGGGCGGCGAGCGAGATCGGCGCCCCTCCGGGACCGGACGACTGCTATCTGGCGCTGCGCGGGCTGCGCACCCTGTCGGTGCGCATGGCACGGCACCGCGAAACCGGCCTGGCCCTTGCCCGGCACCTGGCCGCGCACGACATGGTGCGTCAGGTGCTGCATCCCGCCCTGCCCGGCTGCCCGGGCCACGAGGCCTTCCTGCGCGACTTCCAGGGGTCGAGCGGCCTGTTCGCGGTAGAGCTTCAGCCGGGCAGCCGCGACCGGATCGCGGCGATGGTCGACCACATGGCCCTGTTCAAGATGGGCTTTTCCTGGGGCGGCTATGAAAGCCTGATCCTGCCGGTCGATCCGCGCCGGGCCCGCACCGCCACCCGCGACCGCTGGACCGGCCGCGGACCACTGCTGCGCATCCATGCCGGGCTGGAAGACCCGGCCGATCTGATCGCCGATCTGGACGCGGGCCTGGCCCGCTATGCCGCTGCAGCCGAGGCCTGATCAACGGGCGGCGGCAGGCGGCCCCCGAGACGAGGGAGACGTCATGACCGCCGCCATTCCCATCGCCCCGGCTGTTCTTGCGCTTGGCCTTGGCCTTGGCTTCAGCCTCGGCCCGGCAGGCCCCGCAGCTGCAACCGATCCGGCGCCCGGCACCCGGCTCAGGGTCGATGCCGACCGCCTGCCGGCCCCGGGCAATGCCCCGAGCCCGGCCAATTCGCCACAGACCGTCGACCGGCCAAAGGGCGCCGGCCTGCGCGTCCCCGACGGCTTCCGCGCCACGCTTTTCGCCGAGGGGCTGGCGCATCCCCGGGTGATGGCGGTCGCCGCCAACGGCGATGTCCTGCTGGCGGAAAGCCGGGCGGGCAAGATCACCCTGCTGCGCGACGCGGATGGCGACGGTCGGGCGGAGGTCCGCGAAACCCTGATCGACGGCCTGGCCCGCCCGCACGGGATCGGCTTCCGCGAGGGCACGATCTGGGTGTCGGACACCAACGGCGTCTGGCGCTGGCCCTATACCCCCGGCGACACCCGCATCACCGCCGATCCCGAAGCCATGACCCCGCCGGATGCGCTGGGCAGCGCCGGCGGCCACTGGACCCGCGGTCTTCAGCTCGATCCCGAGGGGGAGGGCTTCTGGGTCTCCATCGGCTCCCGCGGGAATGTGGGGGTGGAGCCCGAGCCCCGGGCGACCATCCGACGCTTCGACGGGCCGGGCGATGGCGGCCACAGCTTCGCCACAGGGCTGCGCAATCCGGTGGGGATGGCGATCCATCCCAAGACCGGCGCCTTGTGGACCGTGGTCAACGAACGCGACGGGCTGGGCGACGATCTGGTGCCCGACTATCTGACCCGGGTCCGCGAGGACGGCTTCTACGGCTGGCCCTATGGCTGGCCCGGTGCCGGCGGCGACCCGGTGGTCCAGCCCGGGCTGGAGGGGCAGGACGAAGGCCGGCTGGCCCGGCTGATCACCCCCGATTTGCGTTTTCAGGCGCATTCTGCACCGATCGGACTGACGTTCTACGATGGCACAATGTTCCCGGAACGATACAGTGGCGGTGCCTTTGTCGCCCTGCGCGGGTCCTGGAATGCGGCAGAGCCCCGCGGCTATGTCGTGGCCTTCGTGCCCTTCGATGCCGACGGCACACCGGCGGATGACGGGGTCTACGAGGTTTTCGCCTCGGGTTTCCGTCGCGATGACGGCGGGCGTGGAAGTCCTGCGCAGGTATGGGGCAGACCGGCCGGAGTGGCGGTAGACCGCGCCGGTGCCCTGCTGATCGCCGACGATACCGGCGGCACGCTTTGGCGTGTTGTCACAACCGGAAACTGACCGGATTTTCAAGCTGATTGCGCAGTGATATGCCGGCGGCATGGCACGGGGTTTGCCAGAAGAGGGGCAACCGAACCAGATGGTTCGCCCCATTTTCGAGCGAGACCCCCCATGAGCGCGCTGATCGGCATTCTGAACGGCAAACCGGTCGGTGACCGTTTGCATTCTGCACTGGACAAGCTGGACC
The DNA here is from genome assembly GCF_002684955.1 of Tistrella sp. Taxonomy (NCBI): domain Bacteria; kingdom Pseudomonadati; phylum Pseudomonadota; class Alphaproteobacteria; order Geminicoccales; family Geminicoccaceae; genus Tistrella; species Tistrella sp. The sequence goes on from NZ_NYWI01000054.1 coordinate 71,240, forward strand.
CGGCACGCATCGTGCGGCGTGACACCCGTATGTTCGCGACCCATGGTGCCGCCGCAGGTCTGGCGGCGATCGGGCCCGAGCTTCCCGATCAGCTCGTCACACGCCCGGATGTCGCCCGCCCCGATGCGCGGCTGATCCGTCTGGGCCAGGCGACGCTGGGTATCGTGGGCCCCGCGCCCGCGATCTGCCGGCTGGGCCTGGGCGACGGCGCGGTGGAACCGACCCCCGCCGATCTGCGCCGCAACATCGCCCTGGCGGCGCTGCTGGCCGATCTGGACCGGCCCGGCCAGGATACCGAGCTGGCGCTGCGCCGGCTGATGGACCGCACCGGCGGCGACATGTCCTTCACCCTGCTGATCGACGAGGATCCGCGCCGGATGTTCGTCGCCCGCGGCGAGACGGCGCTGTGCTTCGCCGCCGGCGATCACACCGGCCTGGTCGCCAGCGACGAACGCCTGCTGAGCGGGGCGGATCCGGTGTCGGTGGGGCTCCGGCCCGGCGATGTCGCCACCCTTTCGGCCGATCGGGTGCGGGTCGCCGATGCCTGCGGCCGGGTGATCGCCCGCCGCATCGGCCCGGCCGCCCGGCCGGCCGATGTGCCGCCGATGCCGGCTGCCGGCCGCGATCTCACCGCACATGATCTGGACCATCTGGCCCGCGCGGTGCGCCTGGGGGCCGGGCTGACCGCGCCGGACGCGGCACCGCTGCCGGTGTCGGCGGCAGCCGGCATCCATGGCCGCATCGCCTTCAGCGCCGCCGCCCCGCTGATGCCGGCCGCCGCCGCAGCCGCGGATCTCTGGCGACGCTGCTATGGGCTGGAGGTGCTGGTCCGGCCGATCGAAGACGGCGCCCGCCCCTATCTGCCGGTCGATCTGGCGATCATCCTGCCGGACCCGGCCGATCTGGCCGGCGGGACGGATCTGCCGCGCCGGCTGCGCCAGGGCGGCGCGCGGTCGGTGACCATGCTGGTGGCCGATGCCGGTGCCAGCCCCGTCGCTTCCGGTCTGGATGCCGTCTGGCGGCTGCCGCTGCCGCGCGAATACGGAGTGGCCCCCACGCTTTCGGCCCTCGGCCTCATCTCGGGTCTGGCCGCCATCGGCTCGCGCATCGCCGCCCTCGGCAATGGCGCGCCCCGGCCGCGGCCCGGGCTTCATGATGCGGGCATCGCCCCCCGGGTCGTCGCCCGCGTGCTGAACGCGACCGCCGACCGCCTCGCCACGCCGCAGCCGGCAGCCTTTGCCGATGCGGCGACGGCCCAGATCGACCGGATCGCCGCGCGCATGATCGCGAGCGGTCAGCGCCGGCTGGATCTGGAACTGGCGGGGCCGGTGCTCGACCCGCGTGTCTCGGGAGGGATGGCCGAGCTTGCCTGCACGCTTTTCGCCGAAATTGCCCAGGTGATCTGCCTGCCCGTGCAGGACGGGGATCCGTTCGGCCGCCCGTCATCGGGGGCAGCGGCTGTGCGCCCCCTGCCGGCGGCGCCGCGCCTGGACCCCACCACGGCGATCGGTGCCGCGGCCGGCAGCGAGAACGCCACCACCGCGGCCGGGCTTGCCGGCGCGATGGTCCTGGCGGCCGCCGGGGCGATGCGCACCGCCCATGCCTTCGCCCGGGCGAGCGGGGCCGCACTCGGCCGTCCGCGCTGCCTGACCGGGCTGCGCGGCAGCTGACGGCGGCCGGATCAGTGATCGGTCGGCGTCTCCGACCAGGCCTGACGCTTGCGATAGATGGTCGAGGCGCTGATGCCGAGCAGGGCGGCGGCGCGGGGCACGTTGCCGCCACAAAGATCGATCGCGCGTTCGATCGCCATCCGCTCCACCTGCCAGAGCGGCCGGATCTCGCCCTCTGTGCCATAGATGGCGGCGATCTCCGGCTCGCCCGGGTCACCGATCCCGTCCATCTCGTCATCCGCAACCGGTTCGAAATCCAGCTCGGGCGGCGGCGCGCCCGTCGTTGTGGGCCTGAGCGACATCGCCTCGGCCTCGCGCAGCTGGGCGGGCAGCATGTCGAGGGTGAGAACCTCGCCGTCATTCAGCACGACGGCACCGTGAAGCACGTTGTAAAGCTGACGGATATTGCCGGGCCAGCGATAGGCCGCGAGCGCCGCCTCGGCCGCCGCGTCGATCCGGCGGAAGCCCTTGCCTTCCAGGGCCGCCAGATCGTCCAGAAGATGGCGGGCGATCAGACGCACGTCGTCGCCGCGCTGGCGCAGCGGCGGCAGGTGGATCGGCACCACATGCAGACGATAGTACAGATCCTCGCGGAAGCGGCCGGCCTCCACCTCCACCAGCGGGTCGCGATTGGTGGCGGACACGATGCGGATATCGACCCGCTCCGTCACGCCCGAGCCCACCTTCTGGAAGGCGCCCGTCTGCAGGAAGCGCAGCAGCTTGCTCTGCAGCGCCAGGTCCATCTCACAGACTTCGTCCAGAAACAGCGTGCCGCCATGGGCACGGGTCGCAGCACCCTCGCGGTCGGTATGGGCACCGGTGAAGGCGCCGCGCACATGGCCGAAGATCTCGCTTTCCATCAGATCGCGCGGGATGGCGGCGCAGTTGAGCGCGACGAAGGGCCCGCGGGCGCGCGGGCTGCGGGCATGCAGCGCCTCGGCCGCCAGCTCCTTGCCCGTGCCGCTCTCGCCGGTGATGAAGACCGAGGCGCGGCTTTGTGCCGCCCCTTCGATGATGCGGTAGATGCCCTGCATGACCAGCGACCGGCCGATCATGCCGCAATAGGCCTCGCGCTCGCCGATGCTGTCGACCAGCCGGGTAAGCGTGCCCAGCGCCAGCGCGTTGCGCACCGTCACCACCAGGCGCTCGGGCGGGAAAGGCTTCACCAGGAAGTCGTGGGCGCCGGCGCGCATCGCCTCGACCGCCACGTTCACCGAGCCATGGGCCGTCACCACCACCACGTCGCAGCCGCCGCGGCGGCGCAGATCGGCCAGAATGTCGAGCCCGTTGGCGTCCGGCAGGCTGAGATCCAGCAGCACCAGCGCCGGCGGCGTCGCCGCGATCCGCTCGAAAGCGGCTGCCGCCGTCCCCACGGCCACGGCAGGAATGCCGGCGCCACGAAGCTGTTCCGCGTAAAGGCGGGCCAGAAGGGCGTCGTCTTCGATGATCAGAACTTCCGATGCGCTCTCGTCCGCCACCATACCGCCACGTCATCATACTGCCCGATGCGGTGACCATGGGTCCCCCCGGCCACCCGCAAAACAAGGCTAGCAGAAGACCGGGGCGCGGTCAGCGTCCACGACGACACCCGCATCAGGTGTAGGGCGCGCCACATGGCGCCGGTCTCAGTTTCCCGGCGTGTCGAGCACCGGCTCCCGCGCGGTCGCAGCTTGCAGAAGCCCGGGATCCGCGGCCGCCGACAGCTGATCGAGCAGGGCGCGCGCCGGCGCATATCCGCGCGCGACGGCACGGCGGCATCGGGCCACCGCTTCCACCATGTCCGGCGGATCCCCCGCAAGCGCACGCAGCGCCAGGGCGTGATCGGCGGCCCCGTCGCCGGCCCGCGCCGCGCGCAGCAGGCGGGCCCGCGCCGCGGCGGCATCGCCCCCGGCGGCACGGCCGTCGAGCTGCATCAGGGCAAGGCCGGTATCGGCGGCGACGATGCCGGCACGCGCCGCCTGTTCATACAGCATCGCCGCCCGCGCCGGATCTGCCGGCAGAGCCGGGCCTGCACCCTGGTCCAGCAGGCGGGCCAGGTTGAAGGCGGCACGGGCATCGCCGGCATCGGCGGCGCGGCCATACCAGGTGGCAGCCGCCGCCGGATCTGCGTCGCCGCCCTGCCCCTGTTCCGCCATCACCCCCAGGTAAAAGGCGGCACGGACCTCGCCGGCCTCCGCCAGCCGGCCGAACAGGCTGCGGGCGGTGGCATAGTCGCCGGTTTCCCAGGCATGGGCAGCGGTGGCGAAGCCCTGCGGCGGCGTCCAGGCCCAGGCCGCACCAGCCGGCATCATGGCCGCCAGGCCGATCACGACCGCCCTGCGGAGTGCCGTCTGCACCCCACGCCCCTTCACCCTGCCCAGCCTCATGTCACCCCCGATACGCACCCCGTCCGGTGCCAATAGGTACTCTCCCGCGCAGCTACTATTCCGCAAGCGGCGGAGGGGATGCAAGCCGGAGCGGCTCCCGAGGGTCAGCCTGCGCGCGACGGCCGCGGGAGAGCCACCCGGCTCACCATCAATCCGACCAGCGACCAGAAAACCACACCATTCCAGTTGTTGAAGAAGCTGCCATGCGGAACGGCCGGCCAGAGAATCAGCAGGATGCCGAGCCCGGCTCCCACGGCCACCGGATCCATGCGCTGCGGCAGACATGCCGCGACAAAACCACCGATCAACGCCAGGAAGATGACGAGCCCTATGATCCCGTGCTCAGCGAACATCTCGACATATGCATTATGCGGATGGGTCGAGCAGAATTCGAGATATTCAGAATAGTCGGCGCCCTGCAATTTGATGTTGGGAGACCGGATTTCGGGGCAGACATCCCGGAAATTTTTCCCGCCGGCACCGACTACGGGCGACAGTTCGCCAACTTCAACACCGGATTGCCAGAGCAGACCATAGGACGTCGTGGACAGACGCGACAACGTTCCAAGCGTCGAGCCGACCTGGCGGTCGAAGCTTGCAGGGAAGGCGAGGTAGCCTGCCGCCGCGCCGAGAACTGCGACCAGAAGCCCGTACCGCATGAACCGGCGGATAGCTGGCACGGGTACGATCAGAGCCATGATCAGCAGACCAAGCCCTGCCAGCAGAAAGGCGCTCCGTTCGCCCGACAGGAAGATGGCAAGCAGCACCAGAAGCAGCCCGACACCCACCGGGAACAGCCGCCGCAGGGATCCCGCTGCGGCCCAGGCAAGGGCGAAGCCAAGGCAGGGGAACATCGTCTTGGTGAGGAAGATGCCGACCTTGCGGTCATCGAACGGGCCGGTCAGCCGCAGCGGGTGCGAATAGCTCTGGACCACCCTGGTCACCCAGTACCATTCCACCAGCGCCCAGACGGCGCTGAACAGAACGATCGCCAGCAGAACCGCCATATAGCGGTCGCGCCATTTCGGTTCGGTCAGCAACCAGAATCCGAGTGCCGCGGCAAGCATCGGGAATCTGAGAAAGGTGGCCGCGCGCCCGAAAGCTTCCGACACGCTGGCCAGCGCGAAGGGCGCCGTCGCCAGCATGAACACCCAAAGGACGAGCGCCAGCCGGAACCACCACGCCTGAAGCGCAACCCTGTCCCGATCGACGACGACATGGACAAGGAACAGAAGCGCAATCAACGAGGCGCCCACATCGGCCGGCCCCGGCCCCAGGATCATCAACAGGGGCAAGATCAGCGCAATCATGCGTCCCGCGGTCCTGAGACGATCCGGCGCCTGTGCGCCTGCGGAACTCACATCATGTCGGGACAAGGTCATCCTCTCGGGCGAAATCCGGCTGGAGAGATGTGGAAGGCCTTGCCTTATATCCCGGATTCGCCGTCGACGCGACGTTCTGATGGCTCACTTATCCGGGATTTTACCCGGAAGACCCGCTTTATCGGACAGACGCCGTCAGGCGCCCAGCTTGAGATCACCCAGCCCGGCGCCGGCAATGCCCAGCCCGTCCATGGCGGCGAAGCCGAAATGACGCACCTCGCCGCCGACCCAGACTTTCACGCCGGAACGGCTGGCGGCACCGGTTTCGGAGACGACCAGTTCCGCCCGGGCCTGCAGGGCCACCACCGGGGCGTTGAACCGGCCCTGCGCCACGGCAACCGGGCGCAGGCCACCGGCCAGGCCCCGGCGGGCCAGGGTGCCGACCAGGGCCGCCACGGCTTCGGGGCCGGGGGTTTCTTCGGTGCGCCCGGCCAGCGGGTCGAAAAGGCGCGCGATGAAATCGGCCCCGCCCATCTCGCCATGGGCCGGCGCATAGGCCAGCACCGGCGCCTGCTCGTGGGCGGCGCTCCAGGCGGCAAGGCGGGTGAAGGCGGGGCGGATGGCGCCGAGCGTGGCGGCATCCTCGATCGGCACCAGCAGGATGCGGCGGCGGGTCGCGGCCAGCCCGAAGGGCATGTCGCCCGGCACCCGCATCGGCGGCACGCCCAGGGCCGACAGAACTTCGGCCCCGTCGAAATGGCCGACGATTTCATGAGAGAGCGTCGCACGATAGCGCAGCCGGCCATCGGCCTCGCGCAGCACCGGGATCACCCGGCCGCCGGTCTCGAAACGGATCGGGCCGCGGCCGTCGCGGCCGAGCAGAACATGGGCGGCCGCCAGCAGGCCGGGTCCGTCCACCTCCTGGCGCATGCCGTCGCGCCAGACGTCGAGCCGGGCATCGGCCTTGAGCGAGGGGGTCACGGCAACGGCCGTCGTCGCCGGCTCATCCAGCCGGGTCGCAACCTCGCAGGCATTGTCCGCACCCAGGATCACCACCGCAGATACGCCGCCCTGGCCGCTCCGGGCGTAGAGCCGCACACGATGCAATTCCAGCATGGGACCGCTTCCCCTTGTGAGAGCGTGGCGCATTCCGACCGCTGACGCTCGTCCACGAATGCCGTCGCCGCCGTTGATCGCGTTCATTCGACACCCGCTCATAATAGGCAAGAACCAGACCGTGATTTCAACTTTCAATTTAATGGACATGACATGCAGTGCCGGCCGCACGGGCCGTCCGCCGCCTGTCGGCGCCCGCGGAGGGTGTACCATGCCGCGGAAGTCATGGCTGTGATCGAACCATTACAACTTCCGGTCAGATCCCCAGGTCACCGATATGTCACGGCGCCGGCTCGGCCACCACGATCAGCCCGTCGCGCTCCACCAGCCGGCGGCGTTCCGTCAGCCGGCGGATCTCGTCTTCGGTCACCGAGCGCAGCCCGGCACTCAGCGCGCGGAAACCCAGCATCCGGGCCAGCTGGCGCTGCAGCTCTTCGCGGGTGACGCCCAGATTCTCGGCGGCGATCCGCATCAGCCCGGCCTCGATCTCGGCCGGCGGCAGCAGTTCGGGCTTGCGCAGCCCCGCCGAGGTCACGGCACTGCGATCGCGGATGCGTACCGGCTCTCCCGGCAGGCTCAGGAACCAGCCTTCGTCGACCAGATGACGGCGACGGATGGCATAGGATGCCGCCGCCCGCACGGCGGCCTGGATCCGCGCCCCGGCGCGCCCCAGCCCCCAGGCATCGCGCAGCCGCGCCGTCACCTCGTCCAGATGCACCGGCCCTTCGACCTTCACCACCGCCATCACCATCGGCGCCAGCTTTGCCGGCGTCACCTGGTGCAGCTCCATGCCCTGCAGCTCGGCCGGCACTTCGGGGTCCGCCTCGACATAGGCGGGGGTCAGGTGGTCATCCTCGGCCGGCGCCTCGTCCTCGCCGCCTTCCAGGCCCAGCTCCGCGGCCAGCGCCGCGTCTTCGGGCGGCATGGCCGCGGCCGCGGCGGCGCGGCCCTCGTCGCGGGCCTCCAGCATCTCGCGGGCCCGGAGGATGGCCGCCTCCACCGCGGCCAGCTGGCCCTCGGGGCGGGCGAACCAGTCGGCCGACCAGATGCGGTGGATGATCCAGCCATGATCTTCCAGCACCGCCTGGCGCAGCCGGTCGCGGTCGCGGGCCGATCGTGCGGCATGATAGCCGGCCCCGTCGCATTCGATGCCGAGCAGATAGCGGCCGGGCCGGTCGGGATCGACCACCGCCAGATCGATGAAGAAGCCGGCCAGCCCCACCTGTTCGTGGACGAGATGGCCGCGCGCCCTGAGCGCCCGGGCAACCTGTTCCTCGAACACGCTGTCGGCCGGCCGGCCCGACCGGCGGGCGACCTCCAGGCTGCCGGTGCGGGCATAGCGCAGGAAGGTCTTGAGCGCCGCGACGCCGCGGCCGCGCGCCCGCTCCAGATCGATATCCTCGTCGGTGATCGAGGCGAAGACCCGGCAGAGCCGTTTCGCCCGACTGATCAGCACGTTCAGCCTCCGCTCGCCGCCCTCGGCACCGACCGGGCCGAAGCGCATCGCCATATAGCCCTGGGCATTGCGGCCATAGGCGACGGAGATGAAGATCACGTCGCGCTCGTCGCCCTGAACGTTTTCCAGGTTCTTCACGAAGAACGGTTCGGCCGGATGGGCGTTGAAGAAGTCCTCGGTCTCGGGATGGGCCCGGCGCAGGGCTTCCAGCGCATCCAGGATCGCCCGGCGCTGGCGCACCGAGAAGGTGGCGACCCCAAGCGAGCGTTCGGGCGTGGTGCGGGCATGGGCGATCACCGCCTCGGCCACCCGGCGCGCCTCGGCCGGGTTGGTGCCGCTGCCACCGGTCTCGAACACGCCGTCGGTCACATGGACGAAATCGAGCCCCAGCCCGGCCTCCCCCGCATAGGGGCTCGGCACCACATGCAGCCGGTCCTGATAGAATTCATGGTTCGACACCGCGATCAGCGACTGATGCCGGCTGCGATAATGCCAGCGCAGCATGCGCTGCGGCAGGCCGCGGGCGACGCAGAGCCCCAGAATGCTTTCGACATCGGCGATCCGGGTGGTCTCGTCCTCCTCGTCCGCATCCGGCGCATCGGCGGTCATGCGGGCGAAGAAGGCGGTGGGCGGCAGCTGGCGTTCGTCGCCCACCACCACCATCTGCCGGCAGCGGGCGATCGCCCCCAGCGCATCCACCGGCTGGATCTGGCTCGCCTCGTCGACCACCAGCAGGTCGAAGCCGATCCGCCCCGGCTCCAGGAACTGGGCGACCGACAGCGGGCTCATCATGAAGACCGGCTTCAGCGCCTGAACCGCAGGGCCTGCCTGGCTCATCAGCTGGCGGATCGGCATGTGCCGGCGTTTCTTGGCCAGCTCTCCCCTCAGCACGCCCACAGGTCCCAGCCCGTTGACGCGCGGGCGGCTGCGGGCATGTTCGGCCCGCACTTCCGAGCGGGCAAGGTCGATCCGCGCCCGGTCCAGCGCCGCGAAGCTCCGCACCAGCCCGTCCTGGGCGGTACCGTCGAAACCGGCCAGCGCCGGCTCGGCCGTGGTCATCGCCTGCCAGATCGCCTCGAAAGCGGCCATCTCGAAGGCCGGCATCACGCCCGCCCGGTCCAGCCGGCCATCCTCCAGCCGGTCGACCAGCGGCGCCAGGCCGGCGGCACGTGCGGCCCGCGCCGCAGCCAGGATCGCCGCCCAGGCCGGCAGCCCCTCGGGCGCCGCCAGCCAGCCGCGAAGATGGGCCGCCAGCGCATCCAGATCCAGATCCGGGATGCCGGTTTCACCGAACATGGCCCGCGGATCGAAGGCCAGCCTGGACCACAACCCGACCACCTGATCGACGATGCCGTGGCCGGCCTCCACCAGCGCGGCCGTGCGGCCGCGAAGCCCGGCACGATCGGGGGTGGGGGCCGCCAGCGCCCGCAAGTCAGGCTCTGCCGCCAGCCAGGCCGCCGCCCGGGCGATGGCCTCCCAATCCGCCGCCGCCCGGTCGCCGGCCGGCCAGAGCGGCCCGAAAGCGGCGCGGCCGGTGACCGCGGCATCGGCGAGCACGGCCTCGCGCCGGCGCATTTCAAGCAGATCGTCCAGGGCCGCCAGCCGCTCGCCGGCCAGGACGGCCGGGATGGCGAAGGCCGCATCGACCACGGCCTCGGCCGCAACCACCGGCGCCAGGGCGGATGCCGCCAGCGGCGCCCGTTCTCCGCCCAGATCGGTGCCGAGCAGGGCCGGGGCCGCCGGCCCCAGATCCTGGGCCAGTCGGTCCAGATCATCCGCGACCGCTGCAACCGCGGCCCCGAGACGCGCGGCCAGATCGCCCGCAAGCGGCCGGTCGGCACAGGCCGCGGCCGTGCGGCGGGTGGCGGCGTCGCCGGCCGGGCCGTTCACCCAGGCCAGCATCGCCTCCAGCCGCTCGGGCGCGCTGCGGGCCCCGCGCCAGACCGGGCCGAAAGCGGCACGGCCCAGGGCGTCGCCCGCTTCTGCCCTTGCCGCCGCCGCCTGGCCGGCGATCACCCGGTCGAGCAGCTGGATCAGTTCGCCATCTTCGGGCTTCGGCCCGGTCAGGATCGATTTGACCAGCCGGTTCGCCCGCCGCCAGCGGCCGCTGAAGATCCGGAACAGGCTGCCGCCGGTCTCGGCGATCGCCTGGCGGGCCTCGGCCAGCCCGGTCGACCAGGCGGCCTCGGTGACGCGGTCGCCGGCGGCAAGCCGTGCATCATGGGCGGCCCGCACCGCCTCGACCAGATCGGTGAGCGCGGCCCGCTCCGCCTCCCAGCTCCCGGCCGCCAGCTGCTCCGCCGGCAGGTCGGGGGCCGCGGCCACGGCCGCGCCGCAGCGGATCAACGCCCCGGCCTCGCGCAGGGTTTCCGGCGCCGGCAGCCCCAGATGACCGGCAAGACGGCTGCCCGCCTCGATCACCGCCGGCAGCGCCGCCACCACCCGGGCCAGCCGGTCGCGGGCGGCCGCATCGAAGCCTGCGGGCAAGACCGCCAGCCGGTCACGGGCCGTCTGAAGATCGGCGGTCGCCAGCCCGTCCGCCGCGGGGGCAAGCCCCGGCCGCAGCCGTGCGGCCTGATCGCGAAGCGCAAGCCCGGTCTCGACCAGCACCGCCACATCATCCGCGGCCACCGACCAGACCGGGTCCAGGAACACCGCGGGCGGCAGATCCGGTGCAGCAGCCAGCCGCTCGGCCCGGGCCAGCAGCCGGCTGCTGCCGTCCAGCGTGGCGGGGGCCGGTAGGTCCAGCAGGCCCGCCACCACCTCCGCCTCGGCACGCCAGCCGGCGAGCCCGCGCTCCAGCGCCGCAATCTCGGCCAGCCGGCGGTCGGCATCCAGCGGGCTGATCGCATCCAGCCCCACCCCGCGCCAGGGATGGGATGCGGGCGGGCCCTCCGCCTCGATCCGGCGGGCCAGGTCGTCCAGCGTCGCGGCCAGGGCCGTGCGCTCGGGCGCCGTCCAGCCGGGGGCGGCCTCGGCCAGATCGAAATCGGCCGGCGCCACACCGGCCGCGCGCAGGCGCACCAGCTCGCCGATCACCTGGTAGGGCGAAAGCCCGGTCGGCTCCAGCGCGCGATGCAGCCGTTCGGCATGGGCGTTCAGCTGCGCCCGGCTGCGGCCCAGGCGATGGAACAGGGTCTCGTCATCGCCGATCCGGGGCGTGCCCAGCTCCCAGCTGCGCTTCAGATCCTCCAGCACCGCCCGTTTTGTCGCCTTGTGGCTGTGCAGTTCCAGGCAGACCTCGCCCACGCCGGCCTGATCCAGCCGGCGCTTCACCACCTCCATCGCCGCCATTTTCTCGGCCACGAACAGCACGGTCTTGCCGTCGGCGACCGCGGCGGCGATGACATTGGCGATGGTCTGCGACTTGCCGGTGCCCGGCGGACCCTGGATCACCAGGTCGCGGCCGCGCCGCGCCTCGTGGATCGCCAGCGTCTGCGAGGCGTCGGCATCGACGATATGCACCAGATCCTCGGGCCCGATCAGCGGATCGACCGGCACGTCCTCGTCGAAATCGACATCCTCGACCCCGAACCCCTCGTCCAGCAGGCCGCGGATCAGCGGCCGGTCGGTCAGCGGCGCATCCGCGGGCCAGACCGCCGGATCCAGGTCGCGATACATCAGGAATTTGGAGAACGAGAAGAAGCCCAGGATCACCTCGTCGGGCCGGACCTCCCAGCCCTTGCGGCCGTGAACCGCCTCGGCGACCGCCGCGACATAGGCCGTGAACGGATCGGTCTCGCCCTCGGCTTCCGCGTCGAAGGCCGGCAGGGGGATGCCGTGTTCGCGGTCCAGGAAGGCTTCGAGCGACAGGTTGGTCGCGACGTCCTCGGGCCGTGCCGCCAGGCGGAAACGCTCGGTGGCGCTGCCGCGCTCCAGCTGCACCGGCACCAGCACCAGCGGCGCCCGGCGCAGCTGGCCGCCCGCGGCGGGGTCGGTCCAGACCAGCGTGCCCAGCGCCAGGAACAGGATGTTGACGCCCTGCTCTTCCTCCAGCGTGCGCGCATCCAGATGCAGGTCCAGCAGACGACGCTGCAGCCCTTCCGAGCCGAGACGGGTCTGGAGCTTGGTGTCGGTGTGGCGCGCGACCAGCCCCCGCGCATCCACCGCCTCGTCCTCGGGCTGCGCCAGGGCCGGGGTGTCGCCGGCTGCAGCACCCCCCTCTTCCACCTTCTCCTCTTCGGTCTCGCGGCCGGGCAGGAAGGTGAAGCGCCGCCCCTCGCCCACCAGCAGCCGGTAGATTTCGGCCCCACGCTCGTCGACGATGTCGAGCATGCGGCTGCGCCGGGCCTGAGGCAGGTTCAGCAGGCGATTGCGCGCCGAGAGATCGAGCAGTTCCATCCGCGCCCGATCGAGCTTCGTCGCCAGCGGCAGGCTGCCCCGGAAGACCGACGCCTCGTCTGAGGCGGGCGAGGTGGGGGCGCCCTCGGGGACGGGAGCAACCTGGGGGATGGGCTCGTTCTCGGGGGACACCGTTTCGCTCATCTCCGCTCACCATCCGAGGGGGAAGGGAACCGCGGACGGGCCGCGGCGGGGCTCGGCTCAAGCTGTAGAAGGAGCGCCGGGAAATTTCAACGCTTCAGCGGGTTCCCGGTCAACGCCCGGCGCATCCCCGGCCGACGGACCGCGCGCCGGTCTTCCCATCCCGCATCGCCCCGCGTCATGATGTCCGGGCCCGTCGCACCGCCCCCCGGGAGCCCGACCCGCATGGCCTTCTCGCTGCGCCAGCTGCAGTATTTCGTCGCGATCGTCGAGCGCGGCAGCATCTCCTCCGCCGCCCAGGCGCTGTCGATCTCGCAATCGACGGTGACCGAGGCGCTGCGCGGGCTGGAGATCGATCTGGGGTTTCCGCTGGTCGAACGCCATGCCCGCGGCGTGGCCCCCACGCTCAAGGGCCATCAGTTCCTGGCCCATGCCCGGCGCATCCTGGCCGATGTCGCCGATGCCCGGCGCGCGATCCGCGGCGAGAGCGCCGTGCTGAAGGGCCGGCTGGCGCTGGGGGTCACGCCGCTGGTGGCGGGCTATGTTCTCGCCGACCTGCTCGCCCGCTTCCGCCGCGCCTTCCCCGATGTCGATGTCCAGACGGTCGAGGACAATGGCGACTATCTTGAACATCTGCTGGTCGGCGGCGAACTCGACGTGGCGGGGATGGTGCTGGCGCCCGGGCGCAGCAGCTCCGCCCTGCAGATCGAGGTGGTGGAGATTTCGCCCTATCGGGTCTGGCTGCCGCTCGGCCATGCCGCCACCGCCGAAGAGCGGGGCAGCCTGCGCGACCTCGCGACCGAACCCCATGTGCTGCTCACCATCGACGAGATCGCCGAGGCCTCGGAAGTGGTCTGGCGTCGGCTCGGCATCCGCCCGCCGGTCGCCTTCCGCACCCGCTCGGTGGAGGCGGTGCGCAGCCTGGTCGCCACCGGCACCGGCGTCGCGATCCTGCCCGACCTCACCTACCGGCCCTGGTCGCTGGAAGGCGCCAAGATCGAAGCGCGGGGCGTGGCCGAGGATCTGCCCGCCATCCAGGTCGCCACCGCCTGGCGCCGCGGATCGCCGCTGTCTGCCGCCGCCGCCGGTTTCGTCTCGGTGGCCGCAACCCGACAGGCCGCCCGGCGATAGGCGGGGCACGGGCAGAGGCATGGGCAGGGGCCGGGCGTCATCCGGGCAGAAAGCGGGGGATCGCCTCGCGCAGCAGGGCCAGGATCATGTCGTGCTTCTCTTCCAGCCGGTCGACCGGGCCGCCGACGCCGACCGTGAAGCGGCGGCCATAGCTCTGCGGCGGCAGCAGCATGCCGATCACGCCCGCACCCTGGGTGACGGTGTGGCGGGAATAGACATGGCCCAGCTGGCGGACCTCGGTCACCGGCACCATCAGCTCGTCCAGCGTCATCCGTCGGGCGGGGTCGTCTTCCTCGATATTCACCCGCCTGAGCAGTTTGTCGATCTCGGCATCGGGCATGGCGCTCAGCAGCAGCCAGCCGAAGCCGGACCGGGTCATGGACCGCACCGTTCCCGGCCGCACCCGGTATTGCAGACCCTCGCGCGAATAGAGCACGTGGACATACTGCATGTAGATGTCGGACTGGGTGCCGAGGCTGACCATCTCGCCGGTCATCTCGTTCAGATACTGCATCAGCCTCAGGATCCGGCCCTCGCCGAACAGCGAGGCCTGGATCCAGTCGCCGAGCATGGCGACCCGCATGGTCGGCATATAGGTGCGCGTCGGCCGGTTGAAATCGACATAGCCCAGCTGCAACAGGCTCTTGAGCAGGGCGGCGGTGCTGGACACCGGATAGCCGAAATGGGCCGAGACCTCGCGCAGCGTCAGCGGCCGCTTCACCTCGTCGAAGTATTCCAGCACCTCGAAGACCCGCCGGGCGGTCTTGATCGCGGCCGTCGACATGATCCGTCGTCTCCTTCCCTGGTCACCCTGCCCCGGATGTCTGGCGTCACGGACCGTACCACCAGCCGGGCAGGCCGAGCGAGAGCGCCGGGAACAGCAGCAGAAGCAGCAGGACGATCATGTCGCCGACCAGCAACCGCCACACGCCCGAGAAGGTCTTCTCCAGCGGCGCATCGGCCGAGGCCGAGACCACGAAACTGTTGAGCCCGAGCGGTGGCGTGACCAGGCCGATCTCGGAGGTCTTGGTCAGCACGATGCCCCACCAGATCGGGTCGTAGCCAAGACCGACCACCAGCGGGAAGGTCAGCGGCAGGGTCAGCAGCATCACCGCCAGCTGGTCCAGAAAACAGCCGAGGATCAGATAGATCACGATCAGGATCGCGATGATCGCCCAGCCGGGAATGTTCAGCGCCACGATCGTTTCCAGCAGATCCTGGGGCAGCCGGGTGATGGCGAGGTATTTCCCGAAGATCATCGCGCCGATGATGATGGTGAAGATCAGCGCGGTGCTGCGGATCGAGGCGCGAAAGGCGGCGAGCATGCCCTCCCCGCGCAGCCCCCCGAACGCGACGCTGATCACCAGCGCCGCCAGCGCACCGATCGCCGCCGCCTCGGTCGGCGTCGCGGCCCCGGAATAGATCGAGCCCGCGACGAACACCACCAGCAGCATCGCCGGGCCGATCGCGGTCAGGCTGCGCAGCCGCTCCGGCCAGGCGGTCCTCACCACCTGGGGCGCGATCGTGGGGTCCCGGCGCACCCAGATCATGATCGAGATCACGAAGCCGGTGGCGGAGAGCAGGCCGGGCACGATACCGGCCACGAACAGCCGGCCGATCGAGCTTTCGGTCAGGATGCCGTAGATGATCAGCCCCAGGCTGGGCGGGATCATGATCGCGAGCGTGCCGGCGATGGCGACCGTGCCGAGCGACAGCCGGTCGTCATAGCCGAAGCGCCGCATCTCGGGGATCGAGATCCGCGCCATCGCCGCCGCGGCGGCCGTGCTGGAGCCGCTGAGGGCGGCGAAACCGGCATTGGCACCCACCGCCGCCAGCGCCAGCCCGCCGCGCAGATGGCCGACGAAGGCATAGGCGCAGCGGAACATCGCCTGCACCACCGTGCCGCGGGCCAGCAGCTCCGCCATCAGGATGAACAGCGGAATGGTGGTCAGCAGAAACGACGAGGCATGGCGGTAGGGCTCGGCCCTGAGGATGCCGAGCAGGGGCATCCAGCCGGCATTGATCCAGATGCCGGCGGCGCCGGCGACGATCAGCGAGAAGCCGATCGGCATGCCCAGAACCAGGGTCACCAGGAACAGGACGATCGGAAAGGCGGTGTCGAACATGGGGGCGATATCCCGTGCGGCAGGGGCCTGGCTGTGCCCGCCCTCAATGGATGGCGCTGCCGGTCTCGTCGGAGACGTCCTCGTCGGGACCCTCGCCCGCGATCAGGCATCGCAGAAGCTGCAGCGCCATGCGCAGCCAGAGCAGGATCACCCCGGCGGCGACCAGCACCCAGGACGGCCAGACCGGCATCGGCACCTGGCTGAACGGGAAGGGCGTCGCGATCACCCGGTCGCGGATCAGATTGGTCGAGACCTGTTCCACCGCCATCCAGCCGATGCCGGTGACGGCGGCGAGCGTCGCCGCCAGAAACACGGCCTCCAGCAGGCGGCGGACCGGCCGCGGGAAATTGCGCGAGACGAAGCTCACCGCGACATGGCCGCGTCTGGCCTGCAGCTGGGCGATGCCGAGGAAGACCACGCCGACCATCAGATAGAACTCGACGAATTCATGCGTGCCGAAGACCGGGGCCGCGAAGAGATAGCGGCCGCCGGCATCCATGGTGATGATCAGCATCATGATCGCGAGCAGCACGATGGCGACGTATTCAAACAGGGTCTCCAGCCGGCCGATCAGATGGTCGAGCGTGTCCAAACCCCCGCCCTCCCTCAGGCCCGGGCGTGTTTCTTGAGCGCCGCGACCCAGGCATCGACCACGCGCCGTGCCGGCAGGTTGCGGGTCTCGTACAGCTCCGCCCATTTCTGCCGGATCGGCGTCAGCCGCCGGGTGGTCTCGTCGATCACCTCGGGCGCCAGATCGTAGACCTCGATCCCCTGCTTGCGGAATTCGGTCCGCCAGGTATCGGACTGCCGCGAAATGGTGTCGCCCTCGAAGCGGATCAGGTCGCGGCCGACCTTGTCGAACACGGCCTGGATATCGGGCGGCAGATCGTCCCAAAGGTCGCGGTTCATCGCGTAATAGCTGTTGAACACGCCGAGATTGAGGTTGTCGGTGCTGTAGCGCACCAGATCGTTCAGCTTGTAGGAATGGATGCTCGGGATGTGGAAGACGGTGCCGTCCAGCGTGCCGTTCTGCATGGCGTTGTAGATCTCGGGCGGCGTGACCGTCACCGGAATGCCGCCGAGCGCCGTGATCGCCTGCTGCTGGACATTGCCGCCGACCCGGATCTTCTGACCGGACAGGTCGTCCAGGGTCACGATTTTGCGGCTGACCATGTGCAGATTGTAGGCCTCGGTCGACGACGCCCTGAGCGCCCGGATGCCGGCATCCCTGAATTCCACCTCGTCCAGAATGCCCAGGCCGATCTCGTAATAGGCGGCTTCAAGCGCGTAGATATCGGCCTTGATCTCGGGGATCGGCAGGCTGCCCACCGTCGCCATCGGCAGCTTCTCGGAAAAGTACTGCGCAGGGATATAGGCGACGTCGGCGATGCGGGTCTGCACCGCATCCAGCAGATCGCGGGCGCTGGCCAGCTGTTCGGCCGGGTAGTGCTCGAACCTGATCCGGCCCTCGGTCCCGTCCTCGATCTGCTTGATCCAGTGCTTGATGATCGGCATCGAGTAATGGGTGGTCGGCAGCGAATCCGCCAGTTTCAGGGTGATCGGCTTTGCCGCACGGGCAATCCACGGCATGCCGAAACTGCCGGCGGCCGCGCCTGCGGCGGCAAGCTTCACGAAACTGCGGCGATTGATCATCCGTTGTCCTCCCTTGTCTGATGCTGGGCGCGCAAGGATCCTGCCGCCGCGATCTTGAGCGTCGCGTGGCGCCGGCAGATCCGGGTGAGCTGTCTTCGGTCAGCGGGCGACGAAGCGGCCCGGGCGGCGTTCGGCGACGGCGCGGATGCCCTCGCGATGGTCTTCCGTCCGGGCGAGCCATTTCTGTTCGACGAATTCGTGATCGGTCTGGGCCTGCACCGCATCGGCCAATCCCCGGCGCAGGGTGGCGCGGGTCGACTGAACCGCAAGCGGCGCGCCCTCGGCGATCTCCTGCGCCAGGGCCATCGCCTCGGCGCGCAGCCGCCCGGCCGGGACCAGCAGATCGACCAGGCCGACGGCCGCGGCCTCCTCTCCGGTCAGGCGCCGCCCGGTCATGAACATCCACTGCGCCTTCTGGACACCGATCACCCGCGGCAGGGTGTGGGTCAGCCCGAAGCCCGGATGAATGCCCAGCTTGACGAAATTCGCGCCGAAGCGCGCTTCGGGGGCCGCGACCCGGAAATCGGCCACCAGCGACAGGCCGAGCCCGCCGCCGATGGCCGGCCCCTGCACCGCGGCAACGATCGGCTTGCGGTTGTGGAACAGGCGCACCGCCTCGGAATAGAGCGGATTGCGGTCTTCAACCGCCCCGGCCAGTTCGGCCGGGCGGCGCTGGAAATCGGCGCCGGCGCAGAAGGCCTTGCCCTCGGAGGCGAGCAGGATGGCGCGGCAGTCGCTGTCCTCGTCCAGCGCCTCGACCAGGCTCGACAGATCGCGGATCAGATCGAGATCGAAGAAATTGTTCGGGGGACGCCGGATCTCGAGGACCGTGACATGGCCGTCGGTCGAGACGTGGACGTCTCCCTTCTGCGTGATCGACATGGTTCGGACTGCCCGTTTTTTTGCCGGCGGATCATCGGTGTCTCCGGCAGATGGCCGGCGGGTCCGCCTCATTCTTCGGCGACTGCAGAGCATCATGCTCCGGCGTTCCTCCCGCCTTGCAGCGTCCGAAGTATAGGCAGAAGGGCTGCAGGCCGGCGACCGTTTCGCAGATGTGTTTTGTTTTTCCATATACATGTCTGTTCGTCCACATATGTGGACGATCGGGCGGTCCGGGTCGCGGCCGGATTCACATATGTGTATCTGATCTCCACAAGCCTGAACCGTCTTCCGCACCCTGCCGGCCGCTGTTATCCAGAAAAGGCCAGGACACGCGACAGGACGGGGAGAACGGCATGGCCGACGCAGCGGAAACGGGCACCGACGCCGAGGTGCTCTATACGGTGACCGGGCGGGTTGCGACGCTCACCCTCAACCGTCCCGACAAGATGAATGCCTGGACGCCGCGCATGGAGGCCGAATTCCGCGCGGCCATGGAGCGTGCCGTCGCCGACGAGGCGGTGCGGGCGATCATGGTCACCGGCGCCGGCCGCGGCTTCTGCGCCGGGGCCGATATGGGCCGGCTGACGCCGGCGGCACCGGGAGAGGCCAAGCCGGCGCCGGCCGCCGCCCGCGACTACACGCCCGACAATTTCGGCCAGCGCTATTCCTGGCTGCTCGACGTGCCGAAGCCGATCGTGGCCGCGATCAACGGTGCTGCGGCCGGGGTCGGGCTCTGCATCACGCTCTATTGCGACCTGCGCTACATGGTCGAGGATGCAAAGCTCACCACCGCCTTCGCCCGCCGCGGGCTGATCGCGGAACACGGCTCGGCCTGGATCCTGCCCCGGCTGATCGGGCCGATGGCCGCCGCCGATCTGCTGCTGTCGGGCCGCGTGCTGACCGGGCGCGAAGCGGCGGCGCTGGGCCTGGTCAGGGCGCTGCCGGCCGAAGGCTTCGTCGAGGCCGTCCATGCCGTCGCGGCCGAACTTGCCGAGCTTTCCTCGCCGCGCTCGATGCGGATCATCAAGCGGCAGCTTTATGCCGGGCTGTTCCAGGACCTCGCCACCGCCACCCATCTTGCCGATTCGGAACAGGTGAAGTGCTTCGCGACCGAGGATTTCCGTGAAGGCGTCGCCCATTTCGTCGAACGCCGCGCCCCGGCCTTCACCGGCCACTGAAGGAGCCCGCCCCCATGCTGCCTCCGGCCACGCCACTGCCCCTCGCCGGGGTCCGGGTGATCGAGATTGCCCAGAACCTGGCCGGCCCCCATGCCGGCGAAATCCTGGCCACCCTCGGCGCCGATGTGATCAAGGTGGAACGCCCCGAAGGCGGCGACGATGCCCGCGGCTGGGGGCCCCCCTTCGCCGGCGACACCGCCGTCACCTTCCACGCCATGAACCGCAACAAGCGCGGCATCACGCTGGATCTCAAACATCCGGCGGGTCTGGCCGAGTTGCGCCGGCTGCTGGCCGATGCCGACATCCTGGTCCAGAACATGCGCCCCGGCATGATGGACCAGATGGGGCTGGATGCGGACAGCCTGGCCGCGATCAACCCGCGGCTCATCTACTGCTCGCTCTGGGCCTTCGGTGCCCGGGGGCCGATGCGGCTGACGCCCGGCTACGAGCCGATCGTCCAGGCCTTTGCCGGCATTTTCAGCATCAACGGCACGCCCGACGGGCCGCCGTCGCGGGTCGGCATGCAGGTGCTCGATCTGGGCACGGGGGTCTGGGCGGCGCTCGGCTGCCTGGCCGCCCTGCTTCAGCGCGGGCAGACCGGGCGGGGCACCACGGTCGATGTCTCGTTGCTTGAAACCGCCATGGGCTGGCTGTCGATCTATTTCGCCGCCTTCAAGGTGACCGGCCGCCAGCCCCAGCGCCATGCCAGCGGCAATCCCAATGTCGTTGTCTTCCAGTCGCTGCCCACCGCCGACGGCGAGATCGTGGTCGCGGCCGCCAATGACCGGCTGTTCGCAAAGCTCGCCCGCACGGTGGGCCGCCCCGACTGGGCCACGGATCCGCGCTATGCCAGCAACGGCCTCAGGGTCGCCAACAAGGCGGTGCTGCTGCCCGAGCTGGAGGCGATCATGCGCACCCGCAGCAAGGCGGACTGGGCCGAACGGCTGGAGGCCGCCGGCATCCCCTGCGCCCCGATCAACAGCCTCGCCGACATCGCGGCCGATGCCCAGCTCGCCGCCCTCGACATCGTGGAGACCATCCCCGAGGCCGGGCTTAAGGTGGTGGGCCTGCCGCTCTCGCTCGGCGGTGAACGGCCGGGCATTCATCGCCGTGCGCCCCGGCTGGGGGAGCACAATGCCGACATCCTCGGCCACGACTGACCCGTTCCCGGACGCCTGATCCAGGGCATCGGTTTTTCCGATGGAAACCCAACGATGCTTTGGTGTGGCGCAGCGGAGCCACACGCGCGCAGACTTGTTCCCGGACATCGGACCGCGGGGAGACGGCGGCAGGGCAGTGGCCCGGCGCCGTGCGGCCGGCTTGCACCGTCAGGGAGAGTTCCATGCGCATCAAGAGGTTGGTCGCGGGGGCCGTGGGCACCGCTTTGGCCGCGGGTCAGATCGCAGGCGCCGGCGCCGCCATGTCGGCCGAGATGATGAAGGCCCTGGGCCCGGGGGAAGGCCGCGTCGATATCGTCGCCTGGCCGGGCTATATCGAACGCGGCGACACCGATAAGAATTACGACTGGGTGACCGGGTTCGAAGAGAAGACCGGCTGCAAGGTCAATGTGAAGACCGCCGGCACCTCGGACGAGATGGTGGCGCTGATGAACGAGGGCGGTTTCGACCTCGTCACCGCCTCGGGCGATGCCAGCCTGCGGCTGATCGCAGGCAAGAAGGTCCAGCCGATCAACACCGACCTGATCCCGAGCTGGGGCACCGTCGACGACCGGCTGAAGAGCGCTCCCTGGCACACGGTCGGCGGGGTGCATTACGGCACACCCTATCAGTGGGGCTCCAACGTCCTGATGTATTCGACCGAGGTGTTCAAAGAAGCCCCCACCTCGTGGAAGGTGGTCTTCGAAGAGACCACCCTGCCCGACGGCAAGTCGAACAAGGGCCGTATCCAGGCCTTCGATGGCCCCATCTACATCGCCGACGCAGCCCTTTATCTCAAGGCCCACAAGCCGGAACTGGGGATCAAGGACCCGTATGAGCTGACCGAGGCCCAGTACAAGGCGGCGCTCGACCTGCTGCGCGGCCAGCGCCAGATCGTGCACCGCTACTGGCATGACGCCATGGTCCAGATCGACGACTTCACCAATGAGGGCGTCATCGCCTCGTCCTCCTGGCCGTTCCAGGTCAACCTGCTCAAGGCCGAGAACAAGCCGATCGCCTCGACCATCCCTGAAGAAGGCGCCACCGGCTGGGCCGACACCACCATGATGCATGCCGAAGCGGAGCATCCGAACTGCGCCTATATGTGGATGGAGCATTCGCTCTCGCCCAAGGTCCAGGGCGATCTGGCCGCCTGGTTCGGCTCGGTGCCCGCGGTGCCGGCCGCCTGCACGGGCAATGCGTTGCTGGGCGACGAGGGCTGCGCCACCAACGGCATGGGCAATTTCGACCGGATCAGCTTCTGGCGCACCCCGGTCTCGAAATGCGAAAGCCAGGCCGAAGGCTGCGTGCCCTATTACCGCTGGGTGTCCGACTATATCGCGGTGCTGGGCGGCCGCTGACAGCGGCCCTCGCGAAGGCACGGTCATATCGCCGTGCCTTCACCGCCATCCCCCGCGCCCTTCCGAACAGCTGAATGGCACATGTTCACGATGCCCTCTTCTTCCGACAGCTCGGCCGCCGGGGCCGGTCCGGCCGTCACGGCCGTGCGCTTCGCCAGGGTCTCGCGCCATTTCGGGCCGGTGCGCGCGGTGGATGCGGTCGATCTCGAGGTCGGCGCGGGCGAATTCTTCGCCATGCTCGGCCCCTCGGGATCGGGCAAGACCACCTGCCTCAGACTGATCGCCGGGTTCGAGCAGCCGACCTCCGGCCATATCGAGATTTTCGGCGAGACGGCCGAAGGCGTGCCGCCCTATGCCCGGGCGGTCAACACCGTCTTCCAGGACTACGCCCTCTTCCCGCATCTCTCGGTGCTCGACAATGTCGCCTACGGGCTGAAGATGCGCGGCATCGACCGCCGCCGCCGCCGCGACAGCGCCGCCCGGGCCCTGGCTCTGGTGCGTCTCGACGGCTTCGGCGACCGCCGGCCGGCCCAGCTGTCGGGCGGTCAGCGTCAGCGCGTGGCGCTGGCCCGGGCGCTGGTGCTGGAGCCCAAGGTGCTGCTGCTCGACGAGCCTTTGGGCGCCCTCGACCTCAAGCTGCGCGAAGAGATGCAGGTGGAGCTGAAGGCCCTGCAGCGCCGGCTGGGTCTCACCTTCGTCTTCGTGACCCATGATCAGGGCGAGGCGCTGTCGATGGCCGACCGGGTCGCCGTCTTCGATCAGGGCCGCATCGTTCAGGTCGACACGCCCGAGGCGATTTACGAACGCCCGCGCACCCGCTTCGTCGCGGGCTTCGTGGGGGCCGCCAATGTGCTGGAGCCGGCAACCGTCGGGGCCGCCGGCGGCCCCGCCCGGCTCGCCTCGCTCCGCCCGGAAAAGATCGAGGTCCTGGCCGGCGCCGCCCCCGTGCCCCCGGGCCGGATGGCGCTGCCGGGCGTGCTCACCGACATCCTCTATCAGGGGCCCGTGCGCCGGTTGAGCGTGCGCACCGATGCGGGCCCCGTACTCGCCGCCGCCGTGCCCGCCGGCCGGGCGGTTCCCGCAACCGGCAGCCGGGTCACCCTCGCCTTCGATCCCGCGGCGCTGGCGCCGATGGAGGAGGCATGAGATACCGTCACGCTGAGCAAGCGCTTTTTTCAGTCGGCGAGCTTTGGCACGAAGGGTTTTCGAGCCTTGGCGACGGCGTAGACGGCGACG
>NZ_NYWI01000055.1:0-36342 GCF_002684955.1 Tistrella sp.
CGTCGCCGTCTACGCCGTCGCCAAGGCTCGAAAACCCTTCGTGCCAAAGCTCGCCGACTGAAAAAAGCGCTTGCTCAGCGTGACGGTATCTCATGCCGCGGAACAGGCTCCAGCACAGCAGCAGCATCACGACGGCGAAGGGCAGGGCGCTGGCGATGGTGACGGTCTGAAGCGCCGACAGACCGCCGGCCAGCAGCAGAACCGCCGCAACCACGCCTTCAAGCACGCACCAGAACACCCGCTGCGGGATCGGGGTGTTGGTCGCACCGCCCGAGGCAATGGTGTCGACGACCATCGAGCCCGAATCCGACGAGGTGACGAAAAACACGGTAACGAGCATCACCGCCAGAACCGCCGTGATCGACGAGAGCGGCAGATATTCGAGGAACTGGAACAGGGCGACCGACACATCCTCGGCGACCGCGGCGGCCAGTGCGCCATTGGCGACCTCGGTGTCGATGAACATGGCCGTGTTGCCGAACACGGTCATCCACAGGAAGGTGAAACCCAGCGGGACAAAGAGCACCGCGATCACGAATTCCCGCACCGTCCGTCCGCGCGAAATCCGGGCGATGAACATGCCGACGAAGGGTGACCACGAGATCCACCAGGCCCAGTAGAACAGCGTCCAGGAATAGATCCACGAGCGCGGTTCATAGGCATAGAGGTTGAAGGTCTTGAGGACGAAATTGTCGAGATAGATGCCGATGTTCTGGACGAAGGCCCGGAACAGCATCGTGGTGGGCCCCACGGCCAGCACGAAGAGCATGAGCGCCACGGCGAGCACCAGATTGGTCTCGCTCAGGATCCGCACGCCCTTGTCGAGGCCGCTGATGACCGAGATGGTGGCCACGCCGGTGACGGCGGCGATCAGTGTCACCTGCACGATCGGAGAGACTTCAAGCCCGATCAGATGATCGAGACCGGCATTGATCTGCAGAACGCCGAAGCCCAGAGAGGTGGCGAGACCGAAGACCGTGCCGCAGATCGCGAAGATGTCGACCGCATGGCCGATGGGCCCGTGGATCCGCTCTTTCAGAAGCGGGTAGAGGCCCGAGCGGATCGTCAGCGGCAGGTTGTAGCGATAGCCGAAATAGGCGAGCGACAGGCCGACGATGGCATAGATCGCCCAGGCGTGGATGCCCCAGTGGAAGAAGGTGATGTTCATCGCCGAGCGCTGCGCCTCGATCGAGCGGGGCTCGACCACGGGCGGGCTCGCAAAATGGGTCATAGGCTCGCCGACCGCGAAGAACATGAGCCCGATGCCCATGCCGGCGGCAAAGAGCATGGCCACCCAGGATCCGTAGCGGAAATCCGGTTCGGAATCGTCCGGGCCGAGTTTCAGCCGGCCGAAACGGCTGAAGCCGAGGAACAGGGCCATGCCCAGGAAGATCGCGACCACCAGGATGTAGAACCAGCCGAAGCGATGCAGGATCTCGCTTTGGACGACGGCGAATAATGCTTCCATCTGCTCGGGTATCGCGGCCCCTGCGACCACGAAGGCGAGGATGATGGAAGCGGCGCCGAAGAAGACCGGCGGGTTGATCGTCATCCTTAGCATGATCCGGATCCTGCATTGGTGGCGCTCTGGTTCCCACGCTACAGGAAGCCGGCCGATGACGCGACGTCAGATCCAGGGCAATGTCATGGATCAAGTCATCACCCGGTGCCATTAAATGACATAACCCGTGTTCATTCCGGGGCGGACCCTGCTGTAACGTTACGATCGATTGACCTGATGCATCTTTCATGACGTCATGTGGTCAAGCGAAGTCGGGCGACATTCGTTGCCCCTGAAAGATACGAGGTCATACAAATGAGCCGGAACGTTCTGTATCTGATTATCGGTGCTCTGCTCGTGGTCGTCGCCGTCGGTGGCTATCAGTATTACGAGGAGAGCCAGAAGAGTGGGGTCGAGGTGGAGGTCGGCAATGGCGGCCTGTCGGTCGAGACGAAGTGAGTCTCCGGCTGATCAACCACTCAGGCGATCGATCTCGGCCAGCCGCCGGGCTGCGTTATCGAGATCGTCGTCGGCAAACACCTCGATACCGGCGGCGGCAAGAGCCTCGGCGGTCAGGCCGTCGCCCGGGATCAGCCGGCCGCTGAAGCTGCCGTCATGGATCCGCCCCACCCCGCAGGACGGGCTCCGCGCCTTGAGCAGCGCCAGGCGCACGCCATGGGCGAGGGCGGTTTCGACGGCGATGCGGGCGCCGGCTGAAAATGCCGCGGTGACATCGGCACCGGTTGTGTCGATCACCCGGCGGCGGCTGTCGAGTTCCGCCGGCGGTCGTGGTGTCGGCAGACCGCCCGCCATCTCGGGGCAGAGCGGGATCAGCCGACCTTCGGCGTCAAGATCGTCGATCAGCGGATGCGGTCGTGCGGCACCCCGGCCGTCGAAACGAACCGGCCTGCCCAGAAGGCAGGCCGAAATCAGAACCGGGCGGCGACCTGCCGCCCGGTTTTCGTTCTGTGCGGACATCACGCCGCTTCGCGGCTGAGCCCGTCGACCAGGTCGACGATGTCGGCCATGATCTGGGTGATTTCGAAGTCCTTGGGCGTGTAGACCCGGGCGACGCCGGCCGCCTTCAGCTTGCGGGCATCCTCGTCGGGGATGATGCCGCCCACGATCACCGGCACGTCGGTGAGCCCGGCTTCGGCCATGCGGCGCATGACATCGGCGACCAGTTCGTTGTGGCTGCCCGACAGGATCGACAGGCCCACGACATGAACGCTCTCTTCGAGGGCGGCATTGACGATCTGGGCCGGGGTCAGGCGGATGCCCTCATAGACCACTTCCATGCCGCAGTCGCGGGCCTTGAGGGCGATCTGCTCGGCGCCGTTGGAATGGCCGTCGAGGCCGGGCTTGCCGACCAGGAATTTCAGCCGGCGGCCCAGGCGGTCCGACAGGCTGTCGACCTTGGTGCGCACCGCCTCGGTCCGGTCGCGATCGCCGCGCACCTCGACCACGCTGCCGCCGACGCCGGTGGGGGCGCGGTATTCGCCGAAGATCTGACGCAGCGTCTCGGCCCATTCACCGGTCGTAACCCCGGCATGGGCACAGGCGATGGAGCTTTCCATGATGTTGCGGCCTTCCTTGGCTGCACGGGCGAGTTCGGCGAGGCTCGCCTCCACCGCCGTCGCATCACGGGCCGCCTTGTGGGCCTGGAGCTTCTCGATCTGGCGGCGTTCGACGCCGGGATCGACGGTCAGAATGGCGCCGTCCTCGCCCGAGGTCAGCGGCGAGGGCGCGGTCTCGACGAATTTGTTCACGCCGATCACCGCCATCTCGCCCGATTCGATCGCGGCAACGCGCCGGGCGTTGCTCTCGACCAGGCGCTGCTTCATGTAGCCGCTTTCGACCGCGGTCACCGCCCCGCCCATCTCTTCGATCCGGGCCAGTTCGGCGCGGGCGCCGGCCTTCAGCTCCTCGACCCTGGCCGCGACCACCGGCGAGCCGTCGAACAGATCACCATATTCCAGAAGGTCGGTTTCCATGGCGACGATCTGCTGCAGGCGCAGCGACCACTGCTGGTCCCAGGGGCGCGGCAGGCCCAGAGCCTCGTTCCAGGCCGGCAGCTGCACGGCGCGGGCGCGGGCGTTCTTCGACAGCACCACCGCCAGCATTTCCAGCAGGATGCGGTAGACGTTGTTCTCGGGCTGCTGCTCGGTCAGGCCCAGCGAGTTCACCTGCACGCCGTAGCGGAAGCGGCGGAACTTCTCTTCCGCAACGCCGTAACGGTCGCGGGTGATCTCGTCCCAAAGCTCGGTGAAGGCGCGCATCTTGCAAAGTTCGGTGACGAAGCGGATGCCGGCATTCACGAAGAAGCTGATCCGGCCCACCACCTGCGGCAGATCCGCCTCGGGCACCTGGCCGCCGGCACGCACGGTGTCCAGCACCGCCACAGCCGTCGCCAGCGCATAGGCCAGTTCCTGCTCGGGCGTCGCCCCTGCTTCCTGCAGATGGTAGGAGCAGACATTGGTCGGGTTCCACTTGGGCAGTTCCCGATAGGTGAAGGCGATGGTGTCGGCGATCAGGTTCAGGCTGGGCTTGGGCGGGAAGACATAGGTGCCGCGCGACAGATATTCCTTGATGATGTCGTTCTGGGTCGTGCCCTGGAGCGACGCCCGCGGCGCGCCCTGCTTCTCGGCGGTGGCGATGTAGAGCGACAGCAGCCAGGCCGCGGTCGCGTTGATCGTCATCGAGGTGTTCATCCGCTCGAGCGGGATGCCGTCGAAGAGCGTCATCATGTCGCCGATATGGCAGATCGGCACGCCCACCTTGCCCACCTCTCCCCGGGCGAGGATGTGGTCGGCGTCGTAGCCGGTCTGGGTCGGCAGGTCGAAGGCGACGGAGAGACCGGTCTGACCGCGGGACAGATTTGTGCGGTACAGCTTGTTGCTCTCCTCCGCCGAGGAATGGCCGGCATAGGTGCGCATCAGCCAGGGCGTATCGCGGCGCGGCATGGCGCCGCTTGCCGCTTCTGCGGCGGAATTCGGCTGCTTCGGCATCTTTTCGTCCTGTCGTGGCGGGGTTCTGTGTCGAATCTTACCCTGAGGGCGCCCCATTGGAAATAAGGCCCTATTTTGCGCCGCAAAAAAGGGCTTGAAAATCCCTTATATCCGGAAAATCATGAACAGCAACCGGAAAGCTCCGGTCGCGATCGCGTCGCAGCATGCGACCGTACTGCGATTGATCTTCCGGGGGTCTGGTCCCGTCGTCCCTTTGCGGACGGGACCGCCGGACCATCCGAACGATACCACCAAGAACGAACGACAAGAACCAACGCGCGAACAATACGCGCGGTTCCACGACAGTACGCCGGCCCCGGACATCGGGGCGCTGCCAGGAGGCCGCAGGATTGCGTGGTGCCCCGACCCCACCTGCGGACGCTTAAGGTCGAGAGAAGTAGAACGAGGGCACGGTCTTCCCATGAACACTGACACCACCGCCGCCGAGACGACCCGCACCCAGCCGGTCAAGTCGCTCTACGAGGTCGGCGAGATTCCGCCGCTGGGCCATGTTCCGGATCAGATGTACGCCTGGTGCATCCGCCGGGAGCGTCACGGCAACCCCGACACCGCCATGCAGGTCGAGGTCGTCGAAACCCCCAAGGATCTGGCGCCGGACGAAGTGCTGGTCATGGTGATGGCCGCCGGCGTCAACTATAACGGCGTCTGGGCCTCGCTCGGCCGTCCGATCTCGCCGTTCGACGGCCATGGCGCGCCGTATCACATCGCCGGCTCCGATGCCTCGGGCATCGTCTGGGCCATCGGCTCCAAGGTGAAGCGCTTCAAGGTCGGCGACGAGGTCGTCGTCCACTGTAACCAGGACGATGGTGACGACGAGGAGTGCAACGGCGGCGACCCGATGTTCTCGCCGTCGCAGCGCATCTGGGGCTACGAGACCCCGGACGGCTCTTTCGCCCAGTTCTGCCGTGTGCAGTCGCGCCAGCTGATGCCGCGCCCGCGCCATCTGACCTGGGAAGAGAGCGGCTGCTACATGCTGACGCTCGCCACGGCCTATCGCATGCTGTTCGGCCATCGCCCGCACATCCTGCGTCCGGGCGACAACGTTCTGGTCTGGGGCGCCGCCGGCGGTCTGGGCTCGATGGCGCTGCAGCTGATCGCGACCGCCGGTGCCAACGGCATCGCGGTCATCTCTGAAGACAACAAGCGCGACTTCGTGCTCAGCCTGGGCGCCAAGGCCGCGATCAACCGCAAGAACTTCGACTGCTGGGGCCGTCTGCCCGAGGTCGACGACGTTCAGGGCTATAACGACTACATCCGCCGCGTCCGCGCCTTCGGCAAGGCGATCTGGGACGTGACCGGCAAGGGCAACGACGTCGATTTCGTGTTCGAGCACCCGGGCGAGCAGACCTTCCCGGTCTCGACCTATGTGGTGAAGCGCGGCGGCATGGGCGTGTTCTGCGCCGGCACCACCGGCTACAACCTGACCATGGACGCCCGCTTCGTGTGGATGCGCCAGAAGCGTATCCAGGGCAGCCATTTCGCCAATCTGAAGCAGGCCGCCCAGGCCAACCGGCTGGTGATCGAGCGTCGCATCGACCCCTGCATGTCGGAAGTCTTCTCGTGGGACGACATCCCCGAGGCGCACATGAAGATGTTCCGCAACCAGCACAAGCCCGGCAACATGGCCGTGCTGGTCCAGGCGCCGCGCCCGGGCCTGCGGACGATCGAGGACGCCATCGACGGCTGATTGACCTGACGCGGTGAGCGACCGGGCGGCGGTGCCGCCTCGCCCGGTCCCGGCGCTGCCCGCCCCGAGCCGTCCCCGTCAGGGAACCGGATCGGGCGGGCGGCGCCGCACCGTCGTCTGGATGCCGCATCGGATCGGCCGGGCCGGCGCTGGACGCCGGTCGCCTCAGGGCCATATCCGGTCCGGTATCCCGCCGTTTCCGACCTCCGCAGTGTTCGACACGTCTTCCGACCAGAGGACCATTCCTCCCATGTCCGCTTCCACCGCGACCCTTTCGCCCGTGACCGACGCCCCCGTCCTGATCGACGATCTGCTCGACCGGGCCGAACGTGCCCTTGCCGCCGTCGAGGCCTATGCCGATGCCGTCCAGACCGCCGTGGGCGGGATGGTGCGCCGCGACGGCAAGGTCGATGCCGCCGTGCTCGATGCCAGCCAGCATGCCGCCCATGGCCTTGCCTGGACGGCGACCTATGTCGAGGCCCTGCGCCAGATGCTGGGCTGGGCACGCCGGCTGGAAGCCGAGGGGCGCCTGGGTGAGACCGAGGGGCTGATGCTGCAGACCGCCTTCGGCGAGTATGTGGCGCAGCTGCAGGGCGGCCTGCCCATGTCGCAGGGCGAGATCGTCCGTCCGGCCGATTTCGGCCTGATCGACGAGGCGGCGGCACTGTCCCAGGGTGATGCGGGGCTGTTCCTGCGTGCGGGCAACACCGCTGCGGTACGGGCCCGGCTGGCGGCGCTGATCGCCGAGGGCAATTTCGGCGAACTGGGGCTCGAAGACGAGACCCTGCTGATGATCCGCGACCAGTTCCGCCGCTTCGTCGAGGAAAAGGTCGTCCCCTTCGCCCATGACTGGCACAAGGCCGACGAGCTGATCCCGATCGAGGTCGTGAACCAGATGGCGGAGCTGGGCGTCTTCGGCCTGACCGTGCCCGAGGAATTCGGCGGGCTCGGCCTCTCCAAGGTCGCGATGTGCCTGGTTACCGAAGAGCTGTCGCGCGGCTATATCGGCGTCGGCTCGCTGGGAACCCGGTCCGAGATCGCGGCCGAGCTGATCCGGCTGGGCGGTACGGACGATCAGAAGCAGAGCTGGCTGCCGCGCCTCGCCTCGGGCGAGATCCTGCCGACCGCGGTTTTCACCGAACCCGGCACCGGCTCCGACCTCGGCGGCCTCAAGACCCGCGCGACGCGCGATGGCGACGTCTATCGGGTGACCGGCAACAAGACCTGGATCACCCATGCCGCCCGCGCCGATCTGATGACCCTGCTGGTGCGCACCGATCCGGCGACGAAGAACTATTCCGGCCTGTCGATGTTCCTGGCCGAGAAGCCCCGCGGCACCGATGCCGATCCCTTCCCGGCCGAGGGCATGAGCGGCGGCGAAATCCGCGTGCTCGGCTATCGCGGCATGAAGGAGTACGAGATCGGCTTCGACGATTTCACCGTGCCGGCCGACAATCTGCTGGGCCGGGCCGAGGGCCAGGGCTTCAAGCAGCTGATGGCGACCTTCGAAAGCGCCCGGATCCAGACGGCGGCCCGCGCGGTCGGCGTTGCGCAGTCGGCGCTGGAAATGGGGCTGCGCTACGCCCATGAGCGCGTGCAGTTCAACAAGCCGATCTATGCCTTCCCGCGGGTCTTCGACAAGCTGGTCTGGGCGGCCGTCGAGATCATGATCGCCCGCCAGCTGACCTATTTCTCGGCACGCGAGAAGGACAGCGACCGGCGCTGCGACCTGGAGGCCGGCATGGCCAAGCTGCTGGCGGCCCGCGTCGCCTGGGCCACGGCCGACAACGCCGTCCAGGTTCATGGCGGCAACGGCTATGCCGAGGAATATCCGATCAGCCGTGTGCTCTGTGATGCGCGCATCCTCAACGTGTTCGAGGGTGCGGCCGAGATCCAGGCGCAGGTCATCGCCCGCCGCCTTCTGGGTTGAGGGTGACGGGGCCGGCTTCCGCAGGGAAGCCGGCCTTTGCGCGAAAATCTCCCCCGCCGGGACCGGTTGACCCTGTCAGACCGGGCCCGGCGGGGCCATATTGCGGGCCATGGATACGATGTCAGGCGTGATGCCGGTTCTGATCGTGGTTGCGATGGTCGCCACGGCCGGTGTTCTCCTGGTGGGCGTGATGTCGATGCTCGTCGGCGGGCGCTTCAACCAGAAATACTCGAACAAGCTGATGCAGTGGCGGGTGCTGCTGCAGGCGCTGGCGATCCTGCTCGTTCTGCTGTTCCTGGCGATGACGGGCGGCTGAGCCCGCCGGCCGTGGCCATCGCCCTCTGGCTATCTTGCTTTCACCCACCGACGGAGCCCCCGATGGTCCAGCTCACCCGCATCTACACCCGCGGCGGCGATCGCGGCGAAACCTCGCTCGGCGATGGCAGCCGCCGGCCGAAGGACGACCTCCGGGTCGCCTCTTACGGCACGGTCGACGAGGCGAACGGCGTGATCGGGCTGGTGCGGCTGCATCTGGAGACCGAGAGCGAGGAAGACCGCATGCTCGCCCGGATCCAGAACGATCTGTTCGATCTGGGGGCGGACCTTGCCTGCCCCGCCGGCGACGATCCCGCGCGGGAGGCCAGGGCGCTGCGCATTCTGCCGGCCCAGGTCGACCGCCTGGAAGCCGAGATCGATGCGATGAATGCCGGGCTTCAGCCGCTCAAATCCTTCATCCTGCCGGGAGGCACCCCGGCTGCGGCCCATCTGCATCTGGCGCGGACCGTCGTCCGTCGTGCAGAGCGCGAGCTGGTCGAGCTGATGCGGGTGGAGCCGGTGAACGAGGCGGCGCTGCGCTACCTCAACCGGCTGTCCGATCATTTGTTCGTCCTGGCGCGCCATCTGAACGACAAGGGTGCGCGCGACGTGCTCTGGGTGCCGGGCGCCAACCGCTGACGCGGCCTTAAGCCGCGGCGTTCCTTGAATTTTCGAGAGGTGCCCCGAAATTGACACCGCACGTCGCAGCGCCTAATGTGCGGTGGACTCAATCGGGGAACCGGCAGTCGGGAGCCATGTGACGCAGGCCGTCGCGGTCCGCCCGGGCAGCCGGTCGCCTGTCGTCCGACAGAGAGCCGGCGCCCTGCCGTTCGCTGCCGGGCGTCCTGGTCCGGATCCGCACCCGCTGAGGGGGTCGGGGGATGCGACCGGACGACGTAGAGCCAAGAAACCCAACTGGAGTCGGGAGATCTATGAAGGTACTCGTCCCCGTCAAGCGCGTGGTCGACTATAACGTCAAGGTCCGCGTCAAGGCTGACCAGACCGGCGTCGACCTCGCCAACGTCAAGATGTCGATGAACCCCTTCGACGAGATCGCGGTCGAGGAAGCCGTGCGGCTGAAGGAAGCCGGCAAGGCCACCGAGATCGTGGTCGTGTCCATCGGCCCCAAGGGTGCACAGGAACAGATCCGCACGGCGCTGGCCATGGGCGCGGATCGCGGCCTGCTGATCGAGACCGATGAAGAGGTCCAGCCGCTCGCCGTCGCCAAGCTGCTGAAGGCGGTGGCCGAGGCCGAGCAGCCGCAGCTGGTCGTTCTGGGCAAGCAGGCGATCGACGACGACTCCAACCAGACCGGCCAGATGCTGGCGGCGCTGCTGGGCTGGGCCCAGGGCACCTTCGCATCGAAGGTCACCGTCGGTGACGGCGAGGTCGAGGTGATCCGCGAGATCGACGGCGGTCTCGAGACCGTCTCGCTCAAGCTGCCCGCGATCGTGACCACCGATCTGCGTCTCAACGAGCCCCGCTACGCTTCGCTGCCGAATATCATGAAGGCGAAGAAGAAGCCGCTCGACACCAAGACCCCCGGCGATTTTGGCGTGGACGTGGCGCCGCGTCTGAAGACGCTGAAGGTCACCGAGCCGCCGAAGCGCAAGGGCGGCATCAAGGTGCCGGATATCGCGACGCTGGTGGACAAGCTGAAGAACGAGGCGGGGGTTATCTGACCATGACGGTTCTCGTCATTGCCGATCACAACAACGCGTCGCTCGGCGCCGCGACCCTGAACGCCGTCACCGCCGGTGCGAAGCTGGGCGATGTGCATGTGCTGGTTGCCGGCAAGGATGCCGGTGCGGCCGCCGAGGCAGCCGCCAAGGTGCAGGGCGTCGCCAAGGTGCTGCATGCCGAGGGCGACCAGTATCAGGGTGGCCTGCCCGAGAACCTGGCCCCGCTGATCGTGGGTCTGGCCGGCGACTACAGCCACATCGTCGCCTCGTCGAGCAGCGTTGCGAAGAACGTGCTGCCGCGCGTGGCCGCTCTGCTGGACGTCGCGCAGATTTCGGACGCGATCGAGATCGTGTCGGAAGACACTTTCGTCCGCCCGATCTATGCCGGCAACGCGCTGGCGACCGTGCAGTCCTCCGACAAGGTGAAGGTCCTCACCATCCGCGGCACCGCCTTCAAGGCGGCCGAGGCCGAGGGCGGTTCGGCCGCCGTCGAGACCATCGCCGCCGGTGAGGATGCGGGCCTCAGCCGCTTCGTCGGCCAGAGCCTGAGCAAGTCCGAGCGTCCCGAACTCGCCAGCGCGAAGATCGTGGTGTCGGGTGGCCGCGGCGTCGGCAGCTCCGACAACTTCAAGATCATCGAAGGTCTGGCGGATGCCCTGGGCGCCGCCGTCGGCGCCAGCCGCGCGGCCGTCGATGCCGGCTATGTGCCGAACGACTACCAGGTCGGCCAGACCGGCAAGGTCGTCGCGCCGCAGCTTTATGTCGCGGTCGGCATTTCGGGTGCCATCCAGCACCTGGCCGGCATGAAGGACAGCAAGGTGATCGTGGCGATCAACAAGGACGAAGAGGCGCCGATCTTCCAGGTCGCCGATTACGGCCTTGTGGGCGATCTGTTCAAGATCGTCCCCGAGCTGACCGAGACGCTGCAGAAGTGAAGTAACATATGGCCGGCACAATGCCGGTTATGTGAAAGAAAACCGAGCCCGGTGCGGGGTCTGGCGTAACTTGTGTAAAGCAAGCGACGCCGGGCCCTGTCCCGGGCTGTCAAGTCGAAGAAGGTGCGGTCCTCATGATCAGGAAGATCGGCGTCATCGGGGCAGGCCAGATGGGCCGCGGCATCGCGCATGTCTGTGCGCTCGCCGGCTACGACGTCACGATGGTCGACATTTCCGAGGCGCAGCTCGCCAAGGCGATGGACCGGATCGAGCAGGCGCTCGACCGTCAGGTGTCGCGCAGCGAGATCGAGCCCGCGGACAAGCCCGCCGCTCTGTCCCGGATCAGGACGCAGGTCGGTTATGCCGGCTTCGAGACGATCGACCTGGTGATCGAGGCGGCCACCGAGAGCGAAGAACTGAAGCGGAAGATCTTCGCCGAGATCCGCGACATGCTGAAGGACGAGGTGATCGTCGCGACCAACACCTCGTCGCTGTCGATCACCCGCCTGGCTGCGACCATGCGTCACCCCGAGCGGTTCATGGGCATGCATTTCATGAACCCGGTGCCGCGCATGCAGCTGGTGGAACTGATCCGCGGCATCGCGACCGACAACCCGACCTACGAGGTGGTGCGCGAGCTGGTGTTCAAGCTCGACAAGACCCCGGCGGTGTCGGAAGACTTCCCGGCCTTCATCGTCAACCGCATCCTGCTGCCGATGATCAACGAGGCGATCTACACGCTCTACGAGGGCGTCGGCACGGTCGAGGCGATCGACACTGCAATGAAGCTGGGCGCGAACCATCCGATGGGTCCGCTGGAGCTGGCCGACTTCATCGGCCTCGATACCTGCCTGTCGATCATGCAGGTGCTCTATGACGGCCTGGCCGACAGCAAGTATCGCCCCTGCCCGCTGCTGGTGAAGTATGTCGAGGCCGGCTGGCTGGGTCGCAAGACCGATCGTGGTTTCTACGACTATCGCGGCGACGTTCCCGTGCCGACCCGCTGACGCGGCACAGGATCGTCAGACCTTTCGGGGCCGCCTTCCGGGCGGCCCCTGCCGTTTGAACCTCAGCCGCCCGCCGGTTTGCCGATGGCGGCGTTGATCAGGGCCACACCTTCGGGCGCATCCCAATGGGCGATGCCGACCAGCCGGGCGATCTCGCGGCCTTCGCGATCGATCAGCAGGGTGGTGGGCAGGCCGGCGACCCTGGTGGCGCCCAGGGTGCGCATGGGCTTGTCGATCGCAACCTCGATCCGGTCGAGATTCAGCTTTTCGAGGAAGGGGCCGACCACGGCCGCACCACCCTGATCGGCCGCGACCGCAAGCACGGTGAAGTCGGCGCCGCCGAGCGAGGCCTGGAGCCGGTTCAGGGCCGGCATTTCCTCGATACAGGGTGCGCACCACGTGGCCCAGAAGTTGAGCAGCACGACCTTGCCCCGGTAGTCGGCAAGCGTCACCGGGCTGCCGTCGAGCCTGGTCATTTCAAGCGCCGGCAGTGGAGCGGGCTGGTCCTGGACCTCGAGCTTCGCCAGACTGTCCCGTGCGAAGGAGGCATCGATCCCGCCCGGCTTGTCGGCGGGGCCGAAGCCGCGGTAGATAAGGACACCCGCCACGATGACGACGGCGGCGGCGAGAGCGGCGATGACCGGTTTCTTCATGCGAGGCGGATCTCCGTGTGAGGAAGGGCTGTCGCGACTATCCGCCTGCCGCGCAATCGCCGTCCCCATCCGTCGAAACCCGGGGAGACCATCCAGGTCCCCCGACCTGCCAGGAAGCCGAGGAGCGAGATGACCAGCGACAGCAAGGGCGGCGCCGGCCGCGCGAGCGGCGTGAACATGTGGGGCGGCCACTTCGACAGCGCGCCCTCGGATCTGATGCAGGAGATTAACGCCTCCATCGATTTCGACAAGCGCCTCTACGCCCAGGACATCGCCGGCTCGCGCGCCCATGCCCGGATGCTGGGCGCCAGGGGGATCCTCTCGGCCGAGGATGTGGCTGCGATCGAAAACGGGCTCGACCAGGTCCTGGCCGAGATCGAGGGCGGTGACTTCCCTTTCAGCCGCGAGCTTGAAGACATCCATATGAATGTCGAAGCCCGGCTGACCGAGATCATCGGCGATGCCGGCAAGCGGCTGCACACCGGCCGGTCGCGCAACGATCAGGTCGCGACCGATTTCCGGCTGTGGCTGCGCGACATGCTCGACCGTTTCGACGGCCAGCTCCGCGATCTGCAGGCAGCCCTGATCGAGCGTGCGGAACAGCATGCCGAGACGGTGATGCCTGGCTTCACCCATCTTCAGACCGCCCAGCCGGTGACCTTCGGTCATCATCTGCTGGCCTATGTCGAGATGTTCGGCCGCGATCGCGGCCGGCTTTCCGACGCCCGCCGCCGGCTGAACGAGAGTCCGCTGGGGTCGGCGGCGCTCGCCGGCACCTCTTTTCCGATCGACCGGCACATGACGGCCGCCGAACTCGGCTTCGACCGGCCGATGGCCAATTCGCTCGACGGCGTCTCGGCGCGCGATTTCGCGCTGGAGTTCCTGGGGTCGGCGGCCATCTGCGGCACCCATCTTTCGCGCATTGCCGAAGAGCTGGTGATCTGGTCGTCGGCGCCCTTCCGCTTCGTGCGCATGTCCGACGCCTACACCACCGGCTCGTCGATCATGCCCCAGAAGCGCAACCCCGATGCGGCCGAACTGGTCCGCGCCAAGGTCGGCCGGATCATGGGCGCCCAGGTGGCGCTGATGACGGTGATGAAGGGGCTGCCGCTCGCCTATTCGAAGGACATGCAGGAAGACAAGGAGCCGACCTTCGATGCGGTCGATGCCCTGTCGCTGGCTATCCAGGCCATGACCGGCATGATCCGCGACCTGACCGTCAACCCCGATGCCATGCGTGCCCAGGCCTCGGGCGGCTATTCCACGGCGACCGATCTGGCCGACTGGCTGGTGCGGGTGGTGGGGCTGCCCTTCCGCGAGGCGCACCATCTGACCGGCCGCGTGGTCCGCGCGGCCGAGACCCGCGGGCTCCGGCTCGACGAACTTTCCGCCGAGGATCTGGCGGCGGTGGATGCCCGGATCACGGCCGAGGCGATGGCGGTGCTGACCGTCGATGCCTCGGTGCGCAGCCGCATGTCGTTCGGCGGTACCGCGCCCGACGGCGTGCGTGCCCGTGCGGCCGAAGCCAGGGAGCGCTTTCTGTGAGCCACCTCTCCATCCGCCTCCGACAGCTCGTCCTGGCCCTGATGATGGCGACGGCCCTTGCCGCCTGCGGCAAGAAGGGTGAGCTGGTGCCGCCGATGGCGGTGAAATCCGACGGCACCGTCGACAAGGAGAAGATCCCCAACTATCCGCTGGGGTCCGACCCGAAGAGCCTGGTGACCCCGGGCCGCACCAACGGCCCCGGCCTTGGTGTGCCGCCCTACTGACGCCCGATCCCGAGGACGACATGGATCATTTCGAATACCGCAACGGCATCCTCCATGCCGAGGACGTGCCGCTGACCCGGATCGCGGCCGAGGTGGGCACCCCGGTCTACGTCTATTCCCGCGCGACCCTGACTCGCCATGCCCGCGTCTTTCGCGACGCGCTGGCGGGGCTGGATCCGCTGATCTGCTATGCCGTGAAGGCCAATGGCAATCAGGCGGTTCTGAAGCTGCTGGCGGCGGAGGGCTATGGCGCCGATGTCGTCTCGGCAGGCGAGATGAAGCGCGCTCTGGCTGCCGGCATCCCGGCCGGGAAGATCGTGTTCTCCGGCGTGGCCAAGACCGATGCCGAGATCCGTGCGGCGCTGGAGGCGGGCATCCTGCAGTTCAACGTCGAAAGCGACGCCGAACTGGACGCGATCGAGCAGGTGGCGGCAGCCATGGGGGTGACGGCGCGGGTGTCGCTGCGCATCAACCCCGATGTCGATGCCGGCACCCATGCCAAGATCACCACCGGCAAGGCCGACAACAAGTTCGGCATCGCCTGGGATCGCGCGATCGACGTCTACGCCCATGCCCGACGGCTGCCGCATGTCGAGGCGACCGGCATCGACCTGCATATCGGCTCGCAGCTTTCGAAGCTTGAACCCTTCGAGGCGGCTTTCACCCGCACGGTGGAGCTGATCCGCAGGCTCAAGGCTGAAGGCCATCCGATCCGTCATCTCGATCTGGGTGGCGGCCTCGGCATCCCCTATAGCGACGAGACGCCGCCGGCGCCCCAGGCCTATGCGGAGATGGTGCACCGGGTGACGGGCGACCTGGATCTGAAGCTGATCTTCGAGCCGGGCCGGGTGATCGTCGGCAATGCCGGGCTGATGCTTTCCGAGGTGGTCTATGTCAAAGAGACGGCAAGCAAGCGCTTCCTGATCCTGGATGCGGGCATGAACGACCTGATGCGCCCGGCACTCTATGATGCCTATCACGAGGTGGTGGCGGTCACCGAGCCCGCAGCCGGGGCGGCGCGGGCGCCGGTGGAGATCGTGGGTCCCGTCTGCGAGAGCACCGACGTCTTCGCCCGCGAGCGGCCGATGCCGCCGGTGGCGCGGGGCGATCTGGTCGCCTTCCGTTCGGCCGGTGCCTATGGCGCCACCATGTCCAACACCTACAATGCCCGCGAGCTGGTGCCCGAGGTGCTGGTCGATGGCGACCGCTACGCCGTCATCCGTCCGCGCCAGACGGTCGACGAACTGATCGCGATGGACCGTGTCCCCGACTGGATCTGAAATCCGGCGGACCCGCGCATGAATGAAGAGGGCGGCAGCCGGTCCCCGGCTGCCGCCCTCTTCGTATCCGATTGCCGACCGGGGTCAGCCCTCTTTGGGGGCCAGCACGCCGATAAAGGGCAGTTCGCGGAAATAATGGGCGTAGTCGAGGCCGTAGCCGATCACGAACAGGTCGTCGACGGTGAAGCCCACATGATCGGCCTGGAACTCCACCTTCGCCTTGCCGGGCTTGTGGAGCAGCACACAGGATTTCACCTCGGCTGCGCCGCGCGAGAGCAGATGGTCGCGGGCGAAACGCAGGGTGCGGCCGCTTTCCAGGATGTCGTCGATCAGCAGGATCTGGCGGCCCTCGACCGAGTCGGTCACGTCCTTGCGGATCTCGACCACGCCCGAGCTGGTCGTGCTGCGGCCATAGCTGGACAGCATCATGAAATCGACCTGCGGCTGCATGCCGGCGCCGTGCAGGCTCCGGATCAGATCGGCGCAGAAGACGAAGCTGCCCTTCAGGATGGCGACCAGCAACGGTTCCGGCCCCATGCTCGACGCGATCTCCGAGGAGAGCCCCTGGATCCTCTGGTCGATTTCGCCTCGGCTGATCAGGGTGCGGATGTCGCCTTCCGGACGCATGCGGTCTGGTCTCCAGATGTCGGGGATGGATAAGGCGCCGCGCCTGGCGGCGGCGGCGCCCTTGGGAGTCTATTCTGCGGCCGAGAAGCGCACGTCGAAGCGGACTGCTTCCCGCGGCGGATTTTCGACCCGCTGGTTGAAGCGCAGAACCTCGCCGGGCAGCATGCGGTTCGACGAGACGCTGAAGCTCGACGTTCCGAGTTCCTGACCGTCCGCGCCGTAATACATGATCGTGAGCGGCGGCACGGCCCGGACACCGTCGGAGAGATTATAGATCTCGCCGTCGATTTCGAGGATCGGCCGTCCCTCGACCGTTTCGCCCCGGGCAACCAGGTTGCGGACCTCGAGCCCCAGCACCTCTCCCCCGACACCCAGGCCCAGCGTTCCATAGACGGCGGCGGTGAAGGGCAGGGCGCGCACCACCTGTTCCCGGCCCACGATCAGGCCGCCGATCATCGCGGCGATCACGATGCCGAGGGCGGTGAAGGCCGGCCAGCGCGGGCTGCGGGCGGGGGCCATATCCATGGCAACCGGGCGCCGCTCGTACAGGCTGGCGGGCTCGTCGGGGTTCTCGTCACGGGGCAGCGCCAGGGGGCGCGGCATGTCGGCCGGCGGGTCCTGGTGCCAGACATGGCCGCATTGGGTGCAACGCACCTTCCGGCCGTCAGGGCCCAGGGACTGCGGGTCGAGCGTATAGCGGGTCGAACAGGCCGGGCAGGTCAGGATCATCGCTCGAAACCGAGGGTGTGCGGGGCGGCATGCGCCGTGCCGCCGGGCGGCCTGGCAGGGGAGGTCCTCGCGCCGGATGAACGGGTGCAGCCAAGGTTGCAGCCTCCGTCCGGGCGGGTTATAGGCTCCACCGGGTGCCGGTTGCAAGGCCACCGGCCCCGTGCCATGCTTCCCGCGGCGCGTCATGAGGATACCCTCCTACGGAACCCCCTCGCAACAGGCAGGATCGATGGCCGACGAGACGGCTCTAGTCCGGTTCGACGACGTCGGCATGCGGTATGACGGCGGCGCCGAGGTGCTGCACGGCGTCAGCTTCAGCCTCGCACCCGGCTCTTATCACTTTCTGACCGGCCCGAGCGGTGCCGGAAAGTCCACACTTCTGCGGCTGCTCTACCTGGCCCAGCGGCCGACGGCGGGGCAGATTTCGCTCTTCGGCCGGGATGTCCGCGATCTCGGCCGTGCCGATCGTGCACGCATGCGTCAGCGCATGGGCGTGGTTTTCCAGGATTTCCGCCTGCTGCCGCATCTGAGCGTGTTCGACAACGTCGCCCTGCCGTTGCGCATCCTGAAGGCGCCGGAGGCCGAGATCCGCCGCGATGTGGGGGAGCTGCTGGCCTGGGTGGGGCTGGGTGAGCATGAAGCGGCCTCGCCCGCCACGCTGTCGGGCGGCCAGCAGCAGCGCCTGGCGATCGCCCGGGCGGTTGTGGTCCGGCCACGGCTTCTGCTTGCCGACGAGCCGACCGGCAACCTGGATGCCGAGATGGGCCTGAAGCTGATGCACCTCTTCGAAGAGCTGAACAAGCTGGGCACGACCATCGTGATCGCCACCCATGACACGACCCTGCTCGCCCGCTTCCGTCATCCCCGTCTGGTGCTGACCGAGGGGCGGCTGAAGACCATGCCGCCCGCCCCGCCATCGCGGGGACCCGTGGTTCAGCGCACGGCGCCGGTGGCGCCACGCGCCGAAGAAACGCGGGGGGAGGGACGGTCATGATCGGTCGTCGTGGTGCGGGCCTGCCGCTTGGCCGGGATCTGTCGGCGCGTTTTCTGCCCTGGCTGCTGGCGCCGATGGCGGCCCTGCTGGCGCTGGCTCTGATCGCGATCGGCACGGCCGACCGGGCGATCGATCGTTGGGCCGCGGCGCTCGGCGATCGGGCGACGGTCTGGCTGCCGGCATCGGAAGATCAGGATCACGGGCCCGATGCCCGGCTCGGGCCATTGATCGGGCTGCTGGAGGCCGAGCCGCTGGTCCGCGAGATCCGGCCGGTCCCGCGCGAGGATGCCGAGGCCCTGGTCTCCCCCTGGCTGGGGCCGGAACTGGCCGAGGTGGATCTGCCGCTGCCGACCCTGGTCGATCTGACGCTCGCACCGGCCCGGCCGGGGGAGATCGAGGCCTTGTCCGACCGCATCGCCGACCTGATCGAGGGCGCCCGGCTGGAGCGGCCGGGCGACTGGGTGGCGCGGCTGGCGGCGATCGGCCGCACGGTGCAGGCAGCCGCGGCGGGGCTGGGCGCGCTCTTCGGGCTTGCGGCGGTGCTGGCGGTGATTTTTGCGGTCAAGACCGCACTGGCCATCCATCGCGAGACCATAGACATCCTCCATGTCATGGGTGCGCCCGACGACTATGTCGCCCGGCAGTTCGCCATGCAGGGGCTCCGGGTCGGTTTCTGGGGCGGCCTGACCGGCAGCCTGGTGGCGGCGGCGCTGGTCTTTGCCGCGGGCGCGGTTCTGCCCGAGACCTCGGCGCCGCTGCTGCCGCGGCTCGACCCCGGGCCGGTCGGCTGGGGCGGCCTCATCCTGGTGACGCCGGCCCTGGCGGTGGTGGCGGCGCTGGTCGCCCGCATCACCGTCATCCGGCGCCTGAGGGCGATGCCGTGAGCCGCCGTGGCCGTGGGCGGCGGCTGGGCGGCGCATCGGCAGGGGGACCGCGACGGCGTCCCTGGCGGTTGCGCCTGCTGGTCTGGCGCCTGCTGCTGGTGGCGGTGGGGGCCTGGGCCGCCGGTTTCGTGATCTATGCCGAAACCCTGCCGTCCGAAACCCCGCCCGACTGGCGGCGCACCGATGCGATCGTGGTGTTGACCGGCGGCGCCGATCGGCTGGGGGTGGGGCTGGATCTGCTGGATGCGGGGGCGGCCCCGCGGCTGTTCATTTCGGGCGTCGACCGCCGGGTCGACCTGCCCGGCCTGCTGAAGGCGTCGGGACGTGACGCCGCAGACTATGCGGGGCGTGTGGTGCTGGGCTTTTCCGCCGGCGACACGGTGGGCAATGCCCGCGAGACCTATGGCTGGGCAGAGGCGCAGGGCGTGCGGTCGATCCGCCTGGTTACGGCGTCCTATCATCTGCCGCGGGCCCTGATCGAGTTTCGTCGCGCCTTGCCGGGGGTGGAGATCCTGCCCCATCCGGTCATCCCGGAACATGTCAAGCAGGACGGCTGGTGGCGCTGGCCGGGCACGGCCGCGCTGTTCCTGGCCGAGTATCAGAAATTCCTGGTCGCCTGGGCGCGGGACTGGCTGCTCCGCAAGCTGCTGCCCTGGCCGGCCGGCACGGTCGACGAGGTCGGGGCATGACTGCTGTGCGGGCATTGGTCTTCAGCCTGTTCTTCTATCTCTGGGGTACGGTGATCATGCTGGCCGCCCTGCCCGTCGCCTGGAGCCGGGGGGCGCTCTGGTGGCTGCGCCGGGTATGGATCCGGGGGTTCCTGGCGGTGCTGAGGCTGGTGGTGGGCCTCAGGGTCGAGATCCGCGGCCGCGCGCATCTGCCGCCTGAACCCTTCATCGTCGCCGCCAAGCATCAGTCGATGCTGGAGACCTTCGTGCTGGGTGCGCTCTTCGACCGGCCGGCCTTCGTGCTCAAGCGGGAGCTGACCTCTATACCGGTCTTCGGCTGGTATCTGAAGCGGGTCGGCATGGTGCCGATCGACCGGGCGCGCGGACCGTCTGCGCTCAGGCGGATGCACACCGCCGCCCGGGCCTGCGCGGCGGAGCGCCGGCCCCTGATCATCTTTCCCGAAGGCACCCGCCGTGCGCCCGGTGCGCCGCCCGATTACAAGCGCGGGCTTGCCCTGGTGGCGCGGGCCACCCCCGATCTGCCGGTGGTGCCGGTGGCGCTCAACACCGGCCTGTTCTGGGGCAAGGGCCTGCTGGACAAGCGGCCGGGGGTGACGGTGATCGAGATCCTGCCGCCGCTGGCGCCCGGGCTTCAGGGGGATGCGCTGCTCGATGCCGTTGCGGCGGTCATCGAGCCGGCCTCGGCCCGGCTGGCGGACGGATCATCCAGGGGCCGCTGAGGTGATGCGACCATCCACCGCAGTCTGTGGATAACTCTGTGCATGATCTGGGGATCCGTGCGGACATCCGGGCTGAACAGAGTCTGACGGTCTTTGTAACTCTTTGATCAGAAACGGAGTCGGCGCCAGCATCCACATGTCGTCCGAAATGTGGATGAAATCCCCGGAGGCGTGTTCAGTCGATCAGGAAATGTGCGATGGCCGAGGCGATCGGGCGCGCCCGGTCTTCCTGCCATGCCGTGGTGTGAACATTGACCACCCGACGGCCCATCTTGGTGATCCGGCTGGTAGCATAGGTATCCACCGCACGGCCCGAGCGCAGATAGTCGATGGTGATGGTGATCGTCTTGGGCACGCGGACCTGAGACATCTCCCAGGTGACGTGGGAGAGGGCTGCGGTTTCCAGCAGCGAGCCGATGATCCCGCCATGCAGCGCCCGAAGCACCGGGTTGCCGATATGCTCCGGGCGATAGCCCATCCGGAAGACCAGTTCGTCCTCGACCAGATTGGCGGTGAGGTTCAGGAACCGGGCATAGGGCACCGCCTGGTTCAGAGGCGTGAAATCGCCGGTGGCGCGCGACCGCTCGATGGCATCCTGAAGGCTGGTCATTCGGCATCCTCGCGATGGGTCACCTTGGTGCCGATCATGAAGCTGCCGGCGGCGGTGGCGATGGGGCCGTCCTCGCCCTCGTGCCAGGCTTCGGCGGTGACGAAGGCAACATTGGGGGTGACGCGGGTTACCCGGGCGCGGGCGTGCAGCCATTTGTTCGGCGTGGACGGGCGCATATAGTCGATGCGCAGGTCGAGCGTCGCGATCGGCTGCAGTCGGGGCAGGGCGGTGAAAACCGCAATGCCGCAGGCGCTGTCGATCAGCGTGGTGACCACGCCGCCGTGCAGCACGCCGGTCTCGGGGTTGCCGATCATAAAGCTGCGATAGGGCAGGCGCACCACCGCCAGACCCTTGTCGATCTCCAGCACCTCGAGACCGAAATGGCTGATCAGCGGGTGGTCTTCGCCGAAGATCGCCCTGAGGGCGGGATTGTTGCCCGTATCGA
Source organism: Tistrella sp. (assembly GCF_002684955.1). Lineage (NCBI taxonomy): Bacteria > Pseudomonadati > Pseudomonadota > Alphaproteobacteria > Geminicoccales > Geminicoccaceae > Tistrella > Tistrella sp. The sequence continues at coordinate 21,486 of NZ_NYWI01000055.1, forward strand.
GTGCCCCTTTTCCGGCGGGCGTTCCGTCCGTTTCGGTCATCGTCTGGCGGCCGTCCTGTGCGTTTCCATCGCCTTGGTTCTTCTGATCCTACACGTGCTTACCCGAGGTGGGCCCGGAAGGCAAATTTGTTGCGCGGGTGTACTCTGCCGTCGGGACCTCGACGCCGCGTGCCACCGCATCCAGAACGTCGCGGAGCGGGCCGCCATGCAGGCCCATCTCGGCCATGCGCTCCAGCGTCTGCGACAGATAGTCCCGGGCCGTCCCCATCATGCCGGTGCCCGCGCGGACCAGCTCCGTCATGTGTTCCAGCCCCAGCCGGCCGGTATAGCGGGCGCCGTTGCGATCGGCGACATAGGTGACGGCCGGCACCCGGCGGCCGTCGTCGAGCCGGACCGGCAGAATCCGGCGCAGATAGACCCGATCATCCTGGCCCATCTCGCGGTCGTCCAGATAGGCGAGCACGGTTCGGGTTTCGTCGGCCCGGATACGGAAGGCGATGCCCCGGCAGGCGCCGCCGCGATCCAGCCCCATCACCAGACCGGGCCGCTCGGGCGTGCCGCGATAGCGGGTGGAATAGATGCACAATGCCCGGTGATAGCCGTAGAGCAGCGCTGCCCGGGCCTCTGCCGGCTCGAAGCCCGGCCGCCACATCAGAGAGCCGTAGCCGAACACCCAGACGTCGCCACCGTCCATCGACATCATCCGCCTTCCCATGTCATGCCCGTCCGGCAGTCTCAGCCGTGCAGTCTACGCCGCGACCTGCGGGTGCGAAAAGCTTTGTGACCGTCTGGCTGCCCATGACCGGGCCGCAGCCCCGTGACCATTGAGGGGCGGTTCTCCCATATCTCGACCCCTGTTCCCCGCCGCGTTATACAGGCCCCAGCCGTGCCGCTCGTGGTGCTGCCGTCCAACGGAGAAAGCCCTGGCCTCATGCGACTGAAGCGTGTGTTCGTTCTCCTCGCCATCCCGGTGGTCGCCCTTGGGGCCTGGACGGTGGTCTGGTTCCGCATCGCCGACGAGGTGAAGGCGTCCGTCGACGCCTTTGCGGCCGACCAGGCGAAATCCGGGCGCAGTTTTGCGCATGGAGACGTGGCCGTGAACGGCTGGCCGTTCCGGGTGGAGGCGACCGTGCCGCAGCCGGTGCTGACGGCGGAGAACGGCCGCAATACCGTCCGGGCTGACCGGGTGGTGGTCTATGTGCAGCCCTTGCAGATGCGCCATCTGGTGGCGGTGATTGAGGGCCCGATCGCCTTTGCCGATGCCACGGCGCGGATCGAGCTTGAGCCCGAACACGCCGCGTCGAGCCTGGTCTTCGACGAGGCCGGCCGGCTGGAGCGCGGGGCGCTCGACATGACGAAGATCAAGGGGCGCATGATCGAAGGCGATGCCCCGCCTGCCGCCTTCACCATGGAGCGGCTTCAGGTCCATGAGCGTCGTGAGGCCGAGGGTGGCGCCCGGGCGGCACTGGAGATGGAAGGGCTCGACCCCGAGGCGGAAGACTATCCGACGCTGTCGCGGCTGTTCATCGACGTCACCCGGCCGCAGCCGATCGACGAGCCGGTCGATCGTGCGGCGCTGGAACGCTGGCGCGATGCCGGGGGCACGGTCGACCTCACCCGCTTCGAGGCGATCGCCGGCGAGGTGACGGTGACCGGCGATGGCACGTTTGCGGTCGACAAACTGCTGCGGCCCGAGGGGGCGGCCTCCTTCCGCATCGCCGGTGCCGAGGAACTGCTGGCCCGGCTGGAACGGTCCGGTCGCATGACGCCGCAGGTCCGCACCATGCTGGAACAGATGCTGGGCCTGTTCGAACAGGTCGAGGAGGGAGGCCGCAAGGCGGTGCGGGTGCCGGTGACGATCCAGGCCGGCGTGTTGACCGTGGCCGGCCTGCCGATCGTGCCCGTCGCACCGCTGTTGCCGCCCGAGCAGCCGTCCTGACGACGACCCGGAGGGTTGTTCTCAGGGCCGGGCGTGCGTCAGGCCTGGCGCGCCTCGATGATCGCCCGCCGGGCGTCGCGGGTGCGGGTGAACAGGGCTTCGAGCTTGTCCGCCTCCCCCCAGCGGATCGCCCGCTGCAGGGCCTGAAGATCCTCGGTGAAGCGGCCGAGCATTTCCAGCACCGCATCGCGGTTGTTCAGGAAGACGTCACGCCACATCACCGGGTCGGACCCCGCCAGGCGCGAGAAATCGCGGAAACCACCGGCGGCATATTTGAACACCTCCCAGTGGTGGTGCTCTTCCAGGTCCATGACCGTGCCGACGATGGTGTACGAGATCAGATGCGGCAGATGCGAGGTGATCGCCAGAACCGTGTCGTGGTGCTCGGGCGTCATCACGTCGACATTGCTGCCCATCGCCCGCCAGAACCGGGTGCAGAGATCGACCGCACCGGCATCGGCCCCTTCGATCGAGGGCGGGGTCAGGATGCACCAGCGGCCGTCGAACAGCGTGGCGAAGCCGTGCTCCGGGCCTGACTTTTCGGTGCCGGCAACCGGATGGGCGGGGACGAAATGGATGCCGGCCGGGACATGCGGGGCGACGTCGGCGACGACCGAGGTCTTGGTCGACCCCACATCCGAGAGGATGGCGCCGGGCCGCATGGCCGGGGCCGCGGCTGCGGCGATGCCGCCCATGGCACCCACCGGTGCGCAGATCAGCACCATGTCGGCATCGGCCACGGCATCCGCGATGCTGGTCGCGGCACGATCGATGGCCGAAAGCTCCAATGCCGTCGCCAGCCGTCCGGCATCCGGATCATAGGCCACCACCTCGCCCGCGGCGCCATACTGGCGGGCCGCCCGGGAGACGGAGCTGCCGATGAGGCCGATGCCGAGGATGGCAAGGCGGCCGATGACCGGGGGGTTCTTGACCATGAGACGGGTTCCGGAAGGCGGAGGGCAGGTGTCGGCAGCGGGACGAGGCGGCCGGCGCCCCGTCCGCTGCGGCGATGATCAGTCGGTGTTGCGGCCCAGGATGTTCTTCAGCGAGGCCAGCATGATGTCGAGGCTGTCGGCGGCACCGATGGTGATGCGAAGCGCATTGGGCAGGCCGTAGCTCGCCATGGCGCGCAGGATGATGCCGTCGGCCATCAGCGCTTCGTAGACGCGGGCGGCGGTGTTCGGCCCGTCGGCGGGGAAGTCGACCAGCAGGAAATTGCCGTGGCTGGGATGGACGGTCAGGCCAAGGGCCGTCAGCTCGCCCGCAAGCCAGGTCCGCTTGGCGACCGTGTAGTCGCGCACCCGGGCCACATGTTCCTGGTCACGCACGGCGGCGGCGGCGGCGATCTGCGCCGGCAGCGGCACGTTGAACGGGTTGCGGATCCGGTTCAGCACGTCGGCGACGACGGGCGAGCAATAGGCCCAGCCGACACGCAGGGCGGCGAGGCCGTAGATCTTCGAGAAGGTTCGGGCCATCACGACATTGTCGGCGGCGTCGACCAGTTCGGTACCGGGCGAGTAGTCGGGGTCGGTGACGTATTCGGCATAGGCCGCGTCCAGCACCAGCAGGGTCGAGGCCGGCAGGCCGGCATGCAGGCGGCGGACCTCCGGGAACGGCAGCAGGCTGCCCGTCGGGTTGTTCGGGTTGGCGAGGAACACGATCCGGGTGTTCGGCGTGACCTTGGCCAGAAGCTGGTCGACATCGGCGACCAGCGCCTGTTCGGGGGCAGCCACCGGCTGCGCGCCCACGCCCCTGGCGTTCAGCGGGTACATCAGGAAGCCGTACTGGCTGTAGAGGACGTGGTCCTCGGGCCCCGCATAGGCGCGGGTCAGCAGGGTCAGCACTTCATCCGAGCCGCAGCCGGTGACGATGCGGGCGGGATCGAGCCCGTGCACCTCGGCAATCGCCTCGCGCAGGTCGTCGGCACCGCCTTCGGGATAGCGGTGCAGCATCGATGCACAGGAGAGATAGGCCTCCACCGCCTTGGGGCTGGGGCCCAGATCGTTCTCGTTCGAGGCGAGCTTGATCGACCGGACGGCGCCGTCGGCCGAATTCTTGCCACCGACATAGGGCTTGATGTCCATGATGCCCGGACGGGGCGTAAGGGCGGTCATGCGGGGTCTCCACTCATCGTCAACCGCGGCCCGTGCAAGGCCGTGCGCAGGAATGTCGCGGCTGCCGGGCGGATCACTGTCTCTGGTCTTCGGGCCCGGGGGCGCGGGCATTCTGCCGATGCGGGGGCGGCCGCCGGCTTATTCGGCCGGCGGCGCGGGGTATCGCAGTTCCTCGGCCGAAAGCGGCGTGGCATATCCGCCGATCGGGATCACCCGCACGGCCACGTCGTTGAAGCAGCCGGCCAGGCGGCCCAGCCGCTCGTCGCCGGCCCCGACGAATTCGGCCACTTCCAGAAGATGGGTGCGCAGATTGGCCGGGCCACCGGTCACGTGGCTGTCCACCCAGCGGGCCTTGAGCCCCGCGCGGTCGAAGCCTTCGAACAGCCGGTCGCGGCTGATTTCGGAGCCTTCGAGTTCGACCGCGATCAGGGTGCGGTCGTCGCCGGTTGCCTCGGGCTCGAGGGTGGCGATCACCAGGCCGTCCAGATCCTGAGCCCGGCTGTTGGGCATGCGGACGAAGGGCAGGCGGGCAATGACCTTGGGCGTGCCCGGCCGTTCGCTGAACAGACCGCGCCACCAATGGGCATCGCCATCGGCACCGCCGGTCCCCGGAATGGGAAGGACGCCCACCGTGGCATTGCCCGAGCTGACCTCTGCCAGCACGTCGGAAGCGCTGCGCCAGGCGTGCATCGGAGCGAAGGAGCCGAAATGGTCGCGGGAAAGATCCCAGTACTCGCCGTCGCCGCGCGTATCCAGCACCGCGACCGAGAACGGACCTTCCAGACACAGCGACCCGATGATCATCTCGCGCCACAGCCGGAGCAGGACCGGTCGCGGGAAACGTCCGCGATGCTGGGCGTTCAGACGGCGCAGCATGCGTGCCTCGCGGCCGGGGCGGATGAAGCTGACCTGCCCCCAGGCCTCGCGCTTGATCTCACCCACACGCTCCACCAGCTCCGTCCGGCGAACGATCAGGTCATGGAGATCGTCGTCGATGGTGTCGATCTGCCGGCGCAGCGCATCAAGGCGTTCTTCGGGCGTCGGTTCCGTGCTGGACATGGGCGGCGCGATCTCCGGGAACACGCGAGGCGCGTGGGTGCGGCCGGCGCGGTCGATCGTGGACGAGGGGGGACGGGCGGACGGGCATCGGACGGGAACGGTCGGCGCGGCAGGTGCGGCTGCGTGCAGACGCCGCGCGCCACCGATCGTCGGGCGTCCGCTGCCCGGCGTCCATTGATAGTCGCGGGCACGGTCAAAATCAAAGAAAACGTTGACACTGGCCGGGGGGCGACCGCTAGCTGTCTTCCCAACTGGTCGTCATAATGCGATCGGGATACAACCTGAGATGAAGGGAGGCGTCCATGGCCCCCGATGCCGGGCGGGCCCCAGACGGGCCGGAGGATCCGACGCCGGAGGGTCCCGGACAGAATGACCGGTGGGCGCCCGACGGCGTCACCCGCATCGCATGTCTGGCCGTGGACAAGCCGATGCCGCTCGATTGCGGCCGCAGCCTGGGGCCGATCGAGATCGCCTACACCACCTTCGGCCGGCTGAACGCGGCGCGGTCGAACGCCATCCTGATCTGTCATGCCCTGACCGGCGATCAGCATGTGCTCGGCACCCATCCGGTGACCGGCAAGCCCGGCTGGTGGGAAAACCTGGTCGGCCCCGGCCGGGCGATCGATACCGACCGCTACTTCCTGATCTGCTCCAACATCCTGGGCGGCTGCATGGGGTCCACCGGCCCTGCCGGCATCGATCCCGCGACCGGCCGGATCTGGGGGACCGATTTCCCGGTCGTGACCATTGCCGACATGGTGCGTGCCCAGGCCCTGTTGATCGACCATCTGGGCATCGAGCGGCTGTTCGCGGTGGTCGGTGGTTCTATGGGCGGCATGCAGGTGCTGCAATGGGCGGCATCCCTGCCCGACCGGCTGTTCGCGGCGGTGCCGATCGCCACGGCGGCCCGTCATTCTGCACAGAACATCGCCTTCCACGAAGTGGGGCGCCAGGCGATCATGGCCGATCCCGACTGGCATCACGGGCGCTATGCCGAGCATGGCAGCCGGCCGGTCAAGGGGCTGGCGGTGGCACGGATGACCGCGCACATCACCTATCTGTCCGAAATGGCGCTGCACAACAAATTCGGCCGGCGGCTGCAGGACCGGGGTGCGCGTTCCTATGGTTTCGATGCGGATTTTCAGGTCGAAAGCTATCTGCGCCATCAGGGCAGCACCTTCGTCGACCGGTTCGACGCGAACAGCTATCTCTACATCACCCGCGCGATGGACTATTTCGATCTGGCGGCCGATCACGGCGGGGTGCTGGCCCATGCCTTTCGCGGCAGCCGGGTCCGGTTCTGTGTGATCTCGTTCTCGTCGGACTGGCTGTTTCCGACGGCGGAGAGCCGTGCCGTGGCGCGCGCCATCGCGGCGGTTGCCGGCAATGTCAGCTTCACCGAGATCGAGACCGATCGCGGCCATGCCGCCTTCCTGCTCGACGAGCCGGTCTTCGCCCGCATCGTCGAAGGCTTCCTGGACGGCGTGGCGGGGCATGCGGGGATCGACCGGACATGACCAGATCCTTCTCTCCGCCGGCCGACGACCGGATCCGGCCGATGGGCCCGGGGGTCATCCGCGACGCGCATGGCTATCCGGCGCTGCGGCCCGATCTGGACCTGATCGCCGGCATGGTGGAGCCTCAGGCCCGGGTTCTCGATATCGGCTGCGGTGACGGGGTGCTGCTGCACTATCTGGACCGGGTGAAGGGCTGCGACGGCCGCGGCATCGAGATCAGCCAGCAGGGCGTGCAGGAATCGGTCGCTCGTGGCCTGTCGGTGATCCAGGGCGATGCGGACCACGATCTCGACTTCTTCCCCGATGATGCCTTTGACGTGGTCGTGCTGAGCCAGACCCTGCAGGCGACCCGGCGGCCGGACATGGTGATCCGAAATCTGGTGCGCATCGGCCGACGGGCGATCGTGTCCTTCCCCAATTTCGGCCACTGGCGCTGCCGGATGCATCTTCTGGTCCGCGGACGGATGCCGCGGACGCGCGGACTGCCCTATGCCTGGTACGACACGCCCAACATCCACCTCTGCACGATCACCGATTTCGCCCGGTCCTGTGCACATGCCGGCGTGCGGATCGAAATCTCGCTCGCGCTCGACAGTCGCGGCCGGGTGGTGCGCCGCAATGCGCCGGACGGCTATGCCAATCTGATCGGCGAGATCGGGATGTTCGTGCTGAGCCGCGACCGGGGGTGATGCCGGCGGTCAGGCGGCGGGCAGGGTGACGCGAACCGTGGTTCCGATGCCTTCGGTGCTGTCGATGTCGAGCCGGCCACCCTGCAATTCCATCAGGCTGCGCGAGATGTAGAGGCCAAGCCCCGTGCCCTGATGCTTGTGATCGCTTTCCACCCGCACGAAAGGCTGGCCCAGACCGGCCAGCCGGCTGGCCGGGATGCCGATGCCCTCGTCCCTGACCTCCAGCCCGGCATGATCCTGATCCGGCCTGAAGATCCGCAGGATGACCCGGCCGTGGGGCCGGTTGAACTTGAGGGCATTGCTGACGAGGTTGAGAGCGACCTGGGTCAGCGCCCGCCGGTCGCCACGGGCGGTGACCGGCGTATCCGGCGCCTGGATCTCCACCGCTTTCGCGTCCGCCCCGGCCATGGCAAGGGCGTCGGCAGCGCCCCCGGCCAGGTCCACCGGTTCCGCAGCCAGCGTCATGCGCCCGGCCTCGATCTTGGACAGATCGAGCAGATCGTCGATCAGGGTCAGCAGGTGCCGGCCGCTGGTGGCGATGATCCGGGTATAATCCTGATAACGCGGAGAGCCGAGGGGGCCGTACATCTCGGCCGACATGATCTCGGCGAAACCGATGATCGCGTTCAACGGCGTGCGCAGCTCGTGGCTCATGCCGGCAAGGAAGGTGGTTTTGGTCGCGCTGGCGGCCTCGGCGCGGGCCTTGGCTTCGAAAACCGCATCGTCTGCCCGTCGCCGCCCGATCGCCACGGCGGCGAGTGCAGCCATATGTGCGGCCGTCCGCAGATGCTGGCGGGTAGGGCCGCGGCGATCGGAGAAGTAGATCGCGAATGTGCCGATCGTCCGTCTTTCCGGATCACGGATTGGCGTGGACCAGCAGGCTCTGAGCCCGGCGGTCTCCGCGATATCGCGATAGTCGGCCCAAAGCGGACTCTCGCGGATATCCTCGACCACGACCTGCCTGCCGGTATAGGCGGCCGTGCCGCATGAGCCGACGGAAGGTCCGATCTCTAAACCGTCGATGGCGGTGTTGTAGGCCTGCGGGAGGTGGGGAGCCGCACCATGACGCAGCTTCCCGTCATCATCGAGGAGCAGGACTGAACAGGCCGATCCGTCGATCAGGCGTTCCATCGCCGTGCAGATGATGGTCAGCACCCGTTCAAGCGGCCATCCCCGGGCGAGTGCGCGCAAGGCTGCCCGATCGGCTGCGGCGAGCGTGCGCCGCCAGGCGGTATCGGGTTTGACCGGAAAATCTGGAGAGTTGCGGCTCATGGGGGCGGCCGATCTGTGGTCGGACGCTTGCAGGATCACCCAGCCTGCCCGTTGTGCGCAACAGCAAAGGCCCGGCTTCCACGCATGCGCTCGTCCAACATGTGGATCCAGGGGAGACATGGCCCCGCCCGCAGGATAAAACAGAAGAGCGCGACGATATGCCCCTTGGGAAAATATGCCTCTCGGGGGTGTGCTCCTTGGGGAAGGGGCCCTGGCAGACCGGGAATTGTCGTCGCCGCACCGGAACGAGCCGCGGCCAACGGCGGCCGGGGGACGGAGCTCCGGCGCCCTGCGCCTGAACCGGCCCCGCCGGACGATGAGAAGAACGAGGGACCTTAGAGGGAGGAACGTCCTGATGAAACCGACGATGCTCGGAACGGCTGCGGCCGCCCTGCTCGGAATGGTGATGTTCGGCGGTGCTGCGGTCGCGGCCGACCCTGTGACGCTGAAACTGGGGTACAGCCTGCCGGCGACGTCGCATTACGGCGTCGGCGCCCAGGCTTTCGCGGATGCGCTGGCGGAAAAGACCGATGGCCGGTTCAAGGTGGAGATGTTCCCCTCGAACGCGCTGGGCGGCGAGCGCGAGATGATCGAGGGTGCCCAGTTCGGCACCATCGACCTGGTGGTGACCTCGACCGGCCCCGTGGGCAATTTCGTGCCCGAGACCCTGGTCTTCGACATCCCCTTCCTGTTCCGTGATTACGCCCATGCCCGCGGCGTGCTCGACGGCGAGATCGGCCAGAGCGTGCTGGACAAGTTCCCCGAGCGGGGCCTGATCGCGCTGGCCTGGGCGGAGAACGGCTTCCGCCATCTGACCAACAGCAAGCAGGCGGTGACCGAGCCCGAGGACGTCAAGGGCCTGAAGATCCGCACCATGCAGAACGACGTGCATATGCGGGCCTTCACCACGCTCGGCGCCCTGCCGACGCCGATGGCCTTCCCCGAGGTGTTCACCGCCCTGCAGCAGCACACCATCGACGGCCAGGAAAACCCGATCCCGGTGATCGTGTCGGGTAATTTCGCCCAGGTGCAGAAGTATCTGTCGCTCACCGGCCATGTCTATTCGCCGGCGCTGTTCATCATGGCGCCGTCGCGCTGGGAGGAACTGTCGGACGAGGACAAGGCGGCCTTCAAGGCAGCGGCCAAGATCGGCGCCAACGCCATGCGCAAGCAGGTGGAGACCTTCGAGGCCGACGGCATCGCCAAGCTCGAGGCCGCCGGCATGACGGTGGTCGAGCACCCCGACAAGGCGCGCTTCCTGGAAGAGCTGAAGCCGGCCTATGCCGAATACGAGAAGCGGTTCGATCCGGAGCTGATCAAGCGCATCCGCGACTGGAAGCAGTGATCCCTTCCCGCCGGACCTGACCCGTGACGGCCCGGTTTGCCGCCCCTCGTATCCCGGGGCGGCTGCCGGGTCGTTCACGCCTCCGATCGGTGGGGCCACATGATCATTCGTCTGATTCTCGCCGTGGACCGGGTGCTGACCGGTCTCGCGGTTCTCCCCGCCATGATTGCACTCGCCCTGGCGGTTCTCCTGGGGTTCTGGCAGGTGGTGGCGCGGTTCGTGCTGGCCCAGCCCAGCCCGTGGACCGAGGTTGCCATCCAGCTGCTGATCGCCTGGATGGTGTTTCTGGGCGCCGCCGGTGCCTTCCGGACCGGTGCCGCAGTTTCGGTGGATCTGGCGCGCCGTGCCCTCAAGGGGCGTGCCCGGCTCGTGCTGGATGTGGTCATCGCGGCGGCATCGGCCGGCTTCCTGATACTCGTCGTCTGGCAGGGCTGGATTGTGGTCCGCCGGGTGCGGTTCCAGAATCTGGCGGGTCTCGACATTCCGGTCAGCTATGCCTATGCGGCCCTGCCGGTCGGGGCGGCCTTCTGCATGATTGCGGTGCTGGCGCGGCTGCTCGATCCCGAAAGCCGGCGCGAGGAAACCGATCCCTCGCTCGAAACGCAGGTCTGACGCCATGACCGCGGGTATGCTCATCGCCATGCTGGTGCTGCTCGGGCTCTCCGTCCCGGTCGGCATCTCCGTCGGTCTGGCCGCCGCCGTCGGCGTCTATGCCTTCACCAAACTGCCGCTGCTGATCGTGGTGCAGCAGCTGTTCATCGCCGTCGACAAGTTCCCGCTGGTCGCGGTGCCCTTCTTCATCCTGGCCGGCAACGTCATGGAGCGGGCCGGGATTTCCCAGCGTCTTGTGGACTTTGCCAAGGCGCTGGTCGGCGGTCTGCGCGGCGGCCTCGCCGTCACCTGCGTCCTGACCTGCATGATCTTTGCCGCGATCTCGGGCTCGTCGGTCGCCACCACCTTCGCCATCGGCGCGATCCTGATCCCGGCGCTTGCCCGTCATGGCTATCCCAGGCCGCACGCCGCCTCGCTGCAGGCGGTTTCGGCCGAGCTGGGGGTGATCGTACCGCCCTCAATCCCGCTGATCCTCTATGGCGTGTCGGCGGAGGTGTCGATCGGCGAGCTGTTCATCGCCGGGTTCGGCCCAGGGCTTCTGATTGCCTCGGCGCTTGCGGCGACCGTGCTGATCTGGTGCCGGATCAAGGGCTGGGGCGCGCGCGACGGCGAAGACCGGCTGCCGCTCTTCACCGCCTTCCGGCGCGCCTTTGCCTCGCTGATGCTGCCGGTGGTGGTTTTGGGCGGCATCTATGGCGGTGTCTTCACGCCGACGGAAGCCTCGGTCATCGCCGTGGTGGCGGCGCTGGTGATCGGTTTCGTCTTTCACCGCGAACTGAAGCTTCGTGACCTGCCGGTGATTTTCCGCAAGTCGGTGATCTCGTCATCGGTGATCATGTTCATCATCGCGGCGGCGGGGCTGTTCTCGTATCTGATCACCCAGGCAGGCGTGCCGGCGGCTCTGGGCCGGTATCTGGCCGACACCTTCTCGGGCCCCTGGGCCTTCCTGATCGCGGTCAATGTGGTGCTGTTCGTGGTCGGCATGTTCATCGAGACCTCGGCCTCGATCATCGTGCTCGCACCGATCCTGGCGCCGGTCGCGATCGCCTTCGGCATCGATCCGGTGCATTTCGGCATCATCATGGTGGTCAATCTGGCGATGGGCATGTTCACCCCGCCCTTTGGCGTGAACCTGTTCGCAGCCAGCGCCGTGGCCCGGGTGCCGTTGAACCGGATGGTGCCCTATCTGCTGCCCTTCATCGGGGTGGTGATGCTGTGTCAGGCGGTCATCACCTACTGGTCGCCGCTGGCGCTCACCCTTCGCGATCTCGTCTATCGCTGAGCGTGGCCGTGCGCGCCGGGGCCCAGGCCCCGCGCGCATGGCTGCGGACCGCCAGCCGGGCCGGCGCCCGACGTCCCCCGGGCGGGGTGGCGGCATAGACCTGTTTCTGTGCCTCGATAACCACCACACCGCCCACCGCCGGCAGCCAGCGCCGGCCGAAATGCTCGATCGGTCCCGCCAGCCGCAGGAACAGTCCGCGCTCGGCAGGCGGGGCGAACAGGGCGGTCTCGGGGGCGCCGGTCACGAACATGGCATTGCGCAGCAGCCGGGTCAGCTGTCCGGTGCTGAAGGGGTGGCCGTGGCCGAAGGGGGTGCGGTCGACCCGTGCCCAGATGCCGCGCCGGTTCGGCACCACCACCACCAGCCGGCCCGAGGGGCGCAGCACCCGCCAGCATTCCCGCAGCAGGGTCTGGGCGGCGGGCGCGAATTCCAGCGCATGGACCATCAGCAGCCGGTCGATGCTCTGATCGGGATAGGGCAGCTCTGCCTCTTCGACCAGGGTCACCAGATTGGGCCCCTCATGGGGCCAGACATGGCCGCCCTGAGGGGCGGGCATGGCGGCGATCACCCGGCCGGCCTCGCCCAGAAAGGGGCGCAGGAAGGGCGTGGCGTAGCCGAGGCCCAGCAGGGTTTCGGCCGGTCCGATTCGTGGCCAGATCCGGCGGACCTCGCGACGGAGCAGGCGCTGGGCGATCCGGCCGCCACGCGACTGGTAGAAGTTCCTGAGGTCGATGATGTCGTGCCACATGGTGGCGCGATCCTCCGGCGGCGGGTTCGGACGGCGTGCCCTGACGGCATGTCCGGCAGCAGCCCCCAAGATGGGGCCGCGAAGAGCCCCCGGCAAGGCGCCGCACCGTCGCACGGCGGCTGGCCGGACGTGTTATGATGATGAAAAATGGCCGGCATAAGGCCGGGCCGCCCCTTCCGGAGCCTCGAGGACGAGCCAGATGATCCGCATCGATGTCGAACGCATTCCCTGCCTCTCGGACAACTATGTCTGGATGATCAAGGTCGACGACGACGACCAGCCCACCGCGACCGCGATCGTCGATCCGGCCGAGGTCGGGCCGGTGGTGGTGGCGCTGGAGCGTGCCGGGCGGCAGCCGACCCATATCCTGAACACCCATCATCATGGCGATCATGTCGGTGGCAATCTGGAGCTGAAGGCGCGCTATGGGCTGACCATCGTCGGGCCTGCGGCAGATCGGGTACGCATCCCCGGCATCGATATCGCGCTGGCCCAGGACGAGGCCTATGATCTGGGGGGTGCGGTGGCACGGGTTCTGGACGTGCCCGGGCACACATCGGGCCATATCGCCTGGTATTTCGAACGGCACGGCGCGCTGTTCTGTGGCGACACCCTGTTTGCGCTGGGCTGCGGGCGGGTGTTCGAGGGCACGATGCCCCAGATGTGGCAGTCGCTGCTGAAGCTGCGCGATCTGCCCGACGACACCACCGTCTATTGCGCCCATGAATACACGCTGTCCAATGCCCGGTTCGCGCGCGGCATCGACCCGTCCAATCCCGCTCTGGCGGTTCGGGCAGAGGCGGTGGCACGGGCGCGGGAAGAGGGGCGGGCCACCGTGCCGTCGCGTCTTGGTGACGAAAAGGAGACCAACCCCTTTCTGCGGGCCGACGATCCGGTTCTTGCGGCGGCGATGGGGCTTGCCGGCCGACCGGCCGAGGATGTCTTCGCGGCGATCCGCAGTGCCAAGGACCGGGCCTGAGCGGCGCCTGCGCCCGGGGGCTGCGGCCGATCGGTGGTTCCACCTGATCGGGATCTGCTCTACCGTTCTCGACCGGGAGAAACGCCAGGATTTCCTGCCCGACATTCCGCGTCGGGCCGGGAAGATGTGGCCGATCAGAGAGACCTGCGGTCCATGAAGCTGTACTACACGAACACCTCGCCCTTTGCGCGTATCGTGCGCCTCGCAATCCTGGAACTCGGCATCGCAGACCGGCTGGAGATGGCCATCGCAGACCCATGGACCGAAGAGTCCGGGCTCTACCGGGTGAACCCTCTCGAGAAGGTGCCTGCGCTTGAACTGGATGACGGTCGGATCCTGGTCGACAGTCTGACGATCGCCGAATATCTGGATCGCACCCTCGGCGGCAACCGCCTGCTGCCGGTCGATCCGGAGGGCTGGGTGGCGGAGCGTCGCCTGGCTGCCCTCGGTCATGGCATTACCGAGGCAGGTGTCGCCCGGCTGATCGAGCGGCTGCGCCGGCCGGAGCCCTATCGCTGGGCGGGCTGGGGCGCGCGGCAGAAGGCAAAGATGGTTCGCACACTCGATCTGCTTGAGGGTGAGGCCGCCGGTTTCGCCGGCACCGATCCCAGCCTTGGACGAATCGCACTGGCCGCGGCGCTGGGCTATATGGATTTCCGTTTCGCCGACGATGCATGGCGCGACGGGCGGCCTCGCCTGGCAGAATGGTATGAAGCGATGTCGGCGCGCCCGGCCATGCAACAGACCATGCCGGGCTGAACTCCTGGCGATCTCATGCCGGAGACCGGTGCCTCACTCGGGCATGGCGGCAAGCCATGCATCGAGGGCATCACGGTCTCCGGCCGGCACCAGCAGACAACCCGCCTGCAGGTCGACCTTGAACACGGTCGGCGCAACGGGCCGGATCATACCGGTGGTACGGCAAGCCGCCCCGGGCACAACCAGATGCTCCATCGGCGACATCTCCTCCGTCTCCCTTCCCGCTGCAGCCCTCGCGTGGTGAGACCGCATCAGTAGGCGTTCGTACAGCAGCAGCAGGTCGTCGATGAGCGCTTCCAGCGCAGCATCGTCATCCTCCTCGGGATCTGCCTCGTCGAACCATGCGAGCCGACACGTCAACGCCGCGCTGGCGTCGTTCAGCTCCGCCTCGAATGAAGGCGACTGATCGTGCAGCCGTTGAAGGGGGAGAAGAGCGCTCTTGAGCATCCGGGGGCTCTGGGGTGATTGCCGACCCCGTTACTCTGCCCCTTCCGGCCGGTTCACGCAGCCCCGACGCTGCGGCCGCATGCGGCCGCAGCGTC
>NZ_NYWI01000056.1:0-14445 GCF_002684955.1 Tistrella sp.
AAGATCTCGCGGATGTTCGCGGCGATGCCGGCCTTCTCTTCCTCCAGCCGCTCGATCCGCTCGATATACGAGCGCAGCACGTCGCCCGCGATGCCGCCGGCCTTGGCGGCAGGGGTGATGGTGTTGGTCATGGTGTCGATCCTTTCCTGACGCCGGCCGGAAGGCCGGCGACGTAGCGGCGGGCGCGATCCAGGGCGCCGGCCAGTGTGACGGGCCGGTAGTCGGCGCGGATGTGCGCGAGGGCGCGGAACTCGATCCGGATGCGGACGCGCCAGTCGTTGTGATCCCTGGCGGCTTCGGTGCAGAGCCCCGGAGCTGCCGCCAGACGTTCCGCGCCCGGCTGGTCGAGCGCCGGCAGGGACAGCGTGGCGATGATCGAGACCACGTCGGCGCGGTCGGAACGATGCTGGACGATCAGCCGTCCGGAGCGGTAGACCAGCCGCCGGCGCAATCAATCAGATGCCGGATGGTGTGCGTAGGTCGCGCGGCCGTCGGGGTGGTTGGCAGTCAGGGTGCTGGGATCGGTGTCCCATGCATTGACGTGATCGGCCCCAGAGTGGTTTGCCGCGTGCCACTCGATGACTTCCTGCGCAGGCGTTGCCTGCGCGGTACCCGCGATGCCGCCGACCTCGGTCATGATGGCCTCTCCTCTTTGTGACGTGATTTAGCTCAGGGTCGCCGGCGGCGCGGCGTTACCCGCTCCACCGACGGCCGGACGTCGTCCACGCCCTGCAGAAGCAGTTCCGCGGCATGTCGCCGTGCCGCCGCGGCCGGGTCAATCCACCGGCCGTCGGCATCTGGCGCCGGCACAGAGACGACATCAACGCCGTCCCTCGCCCCCCAGGCGACCGGCACGTCGATGAAGACACCCACAGCGCCGAATCCCTCCTGGTCGACGATTCCGTTCAGCCACGCGAGCGGCTCCCGGAGACTGCCCAGGTTGACCTGGTTCCAGCGCATCCGCCCTTCTCGCCAGATCCTCACCAGATCGACGTTAACCAGGCAATCCAGGTGCTTCATGACCGCGAACCGCGTAACGTCGAAACATTCCGCCAGATCGCATGTGCGAAGCGGGCCTCGCTCGATGAGCAATTCGATGATGCGCCGACGGGTCGGATCCGACAGCGCTGACCAGATGTCATGACGCTCCATTATTCATCCTTCTCATTGTCTTCGAGGACACGATCACTCGATCGTGCATGCTCGGAGCTGTGATCAGTCCCCTCGCGGGACGCACGGTCCTCCACAAGGGCCCAGAACCTGGCCTTGAACGCTTCGACAAGACCCGTTACCGCCCCCGTCATGGCCAGTAAATCCCGGCCTTAATGCGTGCGTCAGTGGCGGTCATCAGCTGCTCATGGGCCGCTTTGACCTGCTCAATGTCTGGACCCATGCACGCGTCCATATAGGCCATCCCCAAATGGGGCACCTGTGCGTGGTACAGCCACTCCCGCCGATATGGCGCCTCGGGAATGACCTCTGCCAGCCGACGGTCAATGTCGACGATCAGCCGGGCCCGTTCCTCGGCGACAGGGTCGTCGAAGATTTGCGGGTAACGCCGCATTTCGTCGAAGCGCCTGCGAGGCAGGCCCAGAAGCTTAGCCTGTATGGGCCTGGTTATGGCCCAAGCCTCGACCACGGCCATGTAAGACGCCACGGTTCTCGCATCCATGAGACTACCCCCGAAGCGCGGACACACTCCCGCGATCACCGCCACGACGAACTGGCGGCTTTGACGTGTCGATATTCTGTGGATTGTGGAGGATGCCGACTGTTCTTGCCCTCATCTCCACTCCTTTATTATCTCTCATGTTACTCAACGATCAAAATGCTTTCTCAATATTTATTATTCAGATTGACGTTCATTTTGAATTATTCAGAATGGACATCTGATCTTTTTAATGTCATTCCTCCCCCTGGTTCAGGTAAGGTATTCTTGTGTCTGAAACTATACCTAGTAGGTCTTAACAAATGGTCGACCTGATCGTATTCATCTCTACTTTACTTATCTGGTACATGGCTGCATGCATCCCTCTGGTCATACATGAGTTTGGTCATTATTCCGCCGCACGCCACTGTCTATGGCCTGTGTCACATGTGGTTATCGGTAGTGGCCCTCATCTGTTCAGCATTCGTCTTCCGGCGCATGCACCATGGCATGTTCGCTTATTTCCTATTCGTGCCGCAGTGTTTGTGCCAATGGCCGCCATTCGCTCCGGGACGATTTGGCAGCAAGTCAGATATTTCTCTGCCGGGAGCCTATACAACATCGGATCCAGTCTTCTTTTGTTTTCCGCATCCATTGCCCTCACATCTAAGGGTACTGAATCTATCGCCGCAGACATGTTGCGCTCGATATTTACTGACAACTATCTTCGCATTATGATGGCCAGCTTTGGCGATCAGTATTTTCCGAAATTCCTATGGCTTGCGGGGCTCATTTCTTTCTGCATCGGCGCGATCAATCTCTTGCCTGTCGGACCACTGGATGGGATGCAGGTGGTCCTCAGTCTGATTGAACGACTACGCAAGCGCGCCCTGTCGCAGCGTGCTCGGATCTCTCTGCAGATCGCATCCCTGGCTGCGGCAGGGATCATTGGGTTCTTTTTCGTCTGAACTTGAAGGTCGCGAACATCCGACCGCTACTTTATAATGTTGAATCAATGGGTTGTGAGCGAGGATGCACCAAATGTCGCTCCATATGATCTATGAGATCAAAGGTACCCGCTGTGATCCTGCGGAGGCAGGATCACAGCGCCAGCTCGAAAGCGCCTATCGCGCGTCGATCCGCCCTGCCTGCCTTTGTTGTTCCGCCAAGCCACCGATGTATGTCGCTCGGCATGGAGGGCAGTTCATTGTGAAGCGCATGCCAGGGACTGGTGCTCTGCACGCCCCGCATTGCCCCGCCTACGCCCCTCCCGTTGAGCTATCAGGCCGAGGCAGGGCGGCTGCCGCGATTAAGGTGGTGTCGACTGACCTCGTCATACGCCTCGCCGTCCCCCTGACGGCGAATACCTCTCAGGACCGTAGCAACGACGTTCCTCCGACCAACAAGGCGACCGCCGGCGATGCCGTCATAGGCAACCCGGCGACACCATCGCGGCTATCGCTCCTCGGGCTCCTTCATCTGCTCTGGGATGAAGCCAGCCTCAATGTCTGGTCGCCAGGCATGACAGGAAAGCGGCGCTGGTCGGTAGTGCGGCACAGATTGATGGAAGCTGCACAAGACGTGCGTGTGGGGCGGAGACGGCTGCGGGACCACCTCTTCGTGCCACCGCAATGGCGGGAGCACTCCCCTCAGGAAGCCTGTGAAAGCCTGCGGCAACGCTTCCTGGCACAGGACATGAATACTGGCCAAATGAGCCAGCAGATCATCATAGGAGAGATGAAAACATGCACCGCCACGTCACAGGGCGGATGCATAGTGATTAAGCATCTGCCGGGTCTACACCTGCAGCTATCCCGGCAAGCTTATTTGATCTTCATCGGCGGCATGGCTGACGCCATGGCCCTGCACCAGGCAGGGAACCCAGATAAGGGAACGCGCTTGGTCGTGATATGCCTGACGACGTGGCAGGATGGCGCGCTGCGTATGGTGCAGGGTGCTGGCATGACGACCACTGACTCATGGTTACCGTCGGCTTCCCTGCCAGCGTATCAGCTGCTGCGTGCTCTGCAACCATCTCGCCGCATGGTGGTGCCGCTGTCGTACGGTCTTGAACCTGAACAGCTGCCCTATGCGATACTCACTGATACGGATCCCACTACCCTTTGCCTGGGCCGTCCTGCTGATGCAATGGATGGCTATCGTGTCTGGCTATGGGAGCCGTCCTTCCAGGTGCCATTGCCTGCCTAGTCCACGCAGGAAATGACGATCACGATCGGTGTGGGCGCCGTTGCTGGCTCCCACCAGATAGCGTCGAGACCTTCGTCATAGATGCAATCAGCCGCCTGCGCGGCTATGTTGAGCGCTTCCGAGGCAAGCGCCACCAGCTCGGCGGTGGAAGCAGAAAGTGATGCCATAAACGCGATCGTGCGGACTGGCAATGACACCTTCCAGTCTACGCTGGCACCCGTTCCTTCATGCACCTCAACAGTCCAACGAACGTTGCACATCTCCCAATTCTCCATCACCGTTTTCTATTCGTCTATTATACCACACGTGCGACTTTTACACGGCCTGACATCAGACACATAGCCCGGCTGCATCGGATGCAGCCGGGCTTTTAGCGCAGACTTCGAAATCGAGCTCATTCAATACGCTCGAATATTACCGCCTCTGAGTGTATGGTTATTGATTGGATTCGTGCATCCCAATCATGACGTCGCAGCCTTCTATGGGCCCGGCGACCCGCCTTCTTTTTTTGAAGCCCATAGGCCGCCACGAGATCTTCGACACGACACGCATAGATTCCGATGGCCATCACCTTGTCTGCCGTCCGGAATTGGGAAGTGCTGCCGTTTCTTTTCAAAAATGTGACACGGTATTCGGTCATTTCTTGCCCCCGGTAAAGGGGTGATGCGCAATGATCTTGGCAGAAGCGGCCTCATCGTGCTTGTGCGCCGCATCCATGATGCGGCTGAGGAGTGTCATTTCGGACGCTGCCTGAAGCAGTGGTGGGATATGCAAACGCTTGCCGTGGGGCACGTGGCCAGCGTCCGCCACACGGTGCCAGTCGAGGTAGTCCCTGAGGAGCGTCACCAGGAGGTCGCCCGCGTCGTCACAGCTGGCAGCGAGTGATGCCATTGGCTGCAGAAACTGGCCCCGAACACACGCCCAGCTGGACGGCGGGTGGTACGTCACTGTGGTCAGGTCGATCGCATGCAGAATGCCATGCTCCTGCAGCGCCTTGGCCAAGGTTGCCATGGCTGCCTGTTCACCGTGACTGGCGTGTTCGACCAGTTGTTGAAGGCCTCGGAGGCCTTCAACATGACCGACGAGGATGTCGGTCATCACCATGGACATGATCTGTCCGGTAGCACTGCTGAGCGTGTACCTCAAAAGGAGGGTGGCGCAGCATGCGGGATCGTCCGCTGTGAAATGCATCGGATCGTCCTCCGAAAGGTGGGGCGCTGCCCCTGCTGATGAAAATCAGTATATCACATTCAGTGACGCGACCAAATTTGGGGCGAATATCGACAATACTCCATGTTCCGACTCATCATGCCAGACAATGATTGTGAGGCGATATATACATACCTCCGCTCATCTGGGCTCCGGATCGCCGATCAATTTCTGAATGGGAATAGTGTAAACGCGAAAGGGCGGCATCCAAAGATGCCGCCCCACTACAACGTCTGCCATTTTGTCGCTATCCACCCGGCGGCTGAGCCGGGCGCTGGTGTTACCCAGCTCAATTAGACTGCCACGCTCTCTGTGCGTGGTCAATCAGCCTGTGACGAGGCGTTGGGTCACAGCACCATCCCGTCGACCAGGTCGAATGTGGGATCGCGGCGTTGAGAGCAAATGACTGATCAGCCGCAGATTCGATTCGACGGTCCGCTTCTCTTTTTCTATGTCGCTGAAGGTCCGCGGGTGTCCGAGGACCACCGATTGCTTCTCGGCCGACATCATCAGGTCGACCAGGGCGCTTTCAACCGTTCCGCCTGCGAGCAGAATCGGGATCGGCGTCACTCTGCCAGCCCTGTCCAGGCGAATGAGACGCAGTTCTGGCGGTTGACTGACTCTATGGTCCCATTCGAGATGGGCCCAGACGCCGCTCCCCTCGTCGCCGGCGACGTCTGCATAGATCGTGCGGCCGCTAAGCGCCGCGAAAGCTGCGAAGTCCAGCTGGAGCGGTAGTTGGTAGCGAGCAGCGATGTGCCGTGCCTGATTGGTGTAGCGATAGACGACTTTGTCGCGCCGCCACCCATAAATGGCTGCGACCAGAGTCACGTCGCAGGCCGTGTCATCACGGCCCAAGAGATCCATGACCGGGATCCCGAGAATATCAGCGACGGCTGCAGCTGCCATACGGATGGGAAGCACACACCATTCTGGCCACCATGGAAGACCCTGGCCACGCTGTGCATGATACTGATCGCACCTCTCCCAGATGCCCGGATAACGGCGGGTGAGGTCGACATACTGAAGCTGAGCCGGGTGCCTGCCTGGCTTCATGGCCGATGCTTCGGAGCGATGACGGTGATGTCATCTGGGGGAAGATAGCCCTGCAGCATATAGTGGAGTGCGACGTCCACCGGGCCTGAATGCACGCCATCCTGCTCCCATTGGCGCACAGCGTCGCCTGGCTTCCGCCCCGACAGCCGGAGCGCCCGTCCCAGCTCGGAATACGACAGTGGGCGGTCCAGTCCCCACAACTCACCCAGGCGCCGGCGCGCCTCGCGAAGATCGATCATGAGCTGGGACCTCCGAGCAGAAGCTTCTGGATGGTGTGAGCGAGGCGCGGCTGGCCGGGCGCTGACCAGCTGTGGTGCACGCAGGACCCTGCTCCGACTTTCGCCAGCCGATTCAAAAATTTGATTGCCTTGGCGTTGTTATCAGGGCCGCAATAGATGACGTCGATCCTCCCGGTCATCTGGTCTGCGATCGAAATCGCCAGGTCTTCCGTACCTTCATTCGGCTCCCCGTCCGATATGACGAGCGTTGCCGCGGGTCGGCGTTTAGAGGCTTCGGCCAGTGCCGCATGAATGGCCGTCCCGCCACTCGGGTGCGGTAGCTCCTCTGGCCGCGCGACCGATACCGCTACAGCACTGAAAGCGATGATGCTCATCTCCGGCCGGTAGACCTGTTTCAGGGCCTCGACCAGGTGGTCATACCTGGTGCGGCCGCCGGCCGGGCTCGCCATCGAATACGAGACGTCGCACAGAATCAGTGTCGGGCCATCCGTGTGCTGCAGCCGCGAATAGCGCGCGGTCTCCCCTGTGGTGGCCGGCAACGTCCTGGCTGCCCGTGTCAGCATCGCCTGCATCGGTTTGGCGAGGTCGTTCGCCATTGTTCACCTCCAATCGAATTGGTCACCCCGAAGGTGATAGTCCCCTTGGCGTGCGCCCATTTTGGCGAGAATCTCGATCAGCGTCTTCTTCGCCGGCATCAAGTGCCGCTTCACGCTGATCCGCTTGGTGTCGACGTTATAGTCGGCGAGGTGATCGGGCTGGAATCGGTCGTGACCGAGGTTGACCATCACTCGTCTGCCCTTCCGCGTATCAGCGCAGACAATCGAGATCTCCGAGGGCTTATGACCGGTAATCACGGCTACTGCCCGGAGAAGGTCCTGTTCTGCCTCGCGTTCCAGGGTGGCTGCCGTGTCGACCATCTGTCGCGCTTGATGCGCTTCGGTCAACAGGCCGGCGGCGACGCGGCGCTCGTATTCAGCGCGGGCCAGTTGGCGACCCGCCTCCACCGCTGCCGCTCGATCTTGCGCGCGGAGGGCGGCGGCCTCCGCCGTACCACCGCACTGCATTGCTCGGTGCCGTTCCGCTTCGGTGATCACCACCTGTTCAGCTGCTTTTTGTGCAGCTGGGTTGCGCCGCGATGCTTCGCGCATCAGTGATCGGAGGAGAGCGATGATCTGATCATCGCTCAGCTCCGAGAAGTCCAGCTCGTCCTCCACCTGCTACTCCGCGATAGACGGGAAGACGATCGACAGCGTCGGCAGCCAGCCCTGGCGCGCCATGTATTGAAGAACGTCGCGCGCCTCGGTCAGCCGAAGCGTCCGTCGCTCGATGATAGCGTGAGCGGACGTTTCGGCCCTGATGGTGGCCAGCATGATCGTGCAGGCATCGACCAGTTCCGGCCGCAGTTCCGGCGGCACCTGAGGCATCTCGTCGGTCTGAATGTCGGCAATTGTCGCCGTCAGATCAGCAATTTGACGGCGCCTGAGGGCCTCAGCCCACGCGATCTGCTTGTCGGAGCCAGTGAGTGCCGGAAGACCGTCGACAGCATTCGCTGCCGCGACCGCCTTCGCCTCCTCCGCCTTTTTGCAATCCCAGCACAGTTCCTGTGATTTGCGGGCCGCATAGCGGTCCGCATCAGTACGATTCACACCCTGGACACGGCTGGTGTGGCCGCAGGTGTGCGTCACTCGGGCGAATGCCATCGGATTGTCCTCCGCTGGGTGGGGCGAAGCCCCGTTGCAATGCTTTATTCTACCATATGTGTATAGCGACCGATAATCAGGGTTGGCGTGCCTGCTTGACATCCTCCCCGGCCTAAAGGTCGAGGCTTGTCGCGCACCGCGTCAACCGGACGCCGGACGCAGTCGCTCCTGCGGGCCATCCGGATCGAAATCCTCAGGACGATCACCAACGACCGGCAGCAGCATCGCTTCCGTGATGAGGCCCCAGGTCAGGCTTACGCCTGCCTCCTGGAACTCGCGGAGCGCCTCGCGCCAGAGCGCAGGCGACGGTAGCATGCTCGTCCGCCCATCATATGACCAGCACGCCTCCATGGTGGCGGGTACATTCAGCCAAATCGGGCAATCTGGCAGCCTCACGACGTAACCGATCAGATCCTCATGCATTGCCGCAAGCAGACCTCGGTAGCAAAGGTCTGCGATGTGCAAGCGGCGGCTTTCTGCCCGGGGCCTCTGCCACCCGATACCGGTGCGACGACGATCCTCCGGCGCACACCCAGCCGCAGCGAATCGCGCTTCCCATTCGCCGATCACCCCGAGGAGGTCATCAATGGTCGGTGGATCGATTGTCATAGCGCTCTCCTTTCCTCAGGGTCGAGACCGGTCGATGGCGGGTCTATGTGCGCAATTCTCCGCACATTCGGTGCCTGCGCACCGCGCGTGGATCTCATCCCCGCAACTTCATAGCCGCAGATCGGGGGGCCCGAGTAGATGGACCAGAATGCAGCCTCCCGATCGCCGCCGGATGCGATTGCCCACCCGATAAGGTTGCGAATGTCGGTGATCAGCCTGCGCACGCGAGCACGTCGATTCCGATCACGTGAGCGCCACGTGATGGCGATGTGTGCCAGACGAGCGCGGGCCTGCCAGGCCAATGTGCATGCGAAAGATTCGTATCGGAGTCCGCCTACCGGCAGATCCTCGATCCATGGATGTGCAGCGCGCAGGCCTGGTGCGAGATTTTCCGGCGGCACGTCTGACATGACGACCGCGAAATGGGCCACGACGTCGGGCCATGCCATACCGAAGCCGCCGTCACGGCTGCGCACATACCAATCAACACGGCTACCGGCCGGTGATGGCGGATGATCAGAAATGCGGACCTCGAATGACGGGACCTCATGGAGGACAGGCATATTGACGGACAAGTAGACGCTGCCGGTTGAGGCAGGGCCATAGCTGATGTAGGCGTCCGGAAAGAGATAGCGGAGAGCGGCGTCCAGTTTCGACGCGATGCCCATCGCTAGAGCACAGAGCGTGTCAAATGCTTGCATTTCCGCCCGGCGCGCCGCGAGGTGTTCCTGCAGCCAGTTTTCCGGTGCAGGCCCGTCATCCGGGAGCCAGACAGGTATCGGCTCCGCGTCGCTGATCGCCGACACGCCTCCTGACCAGTGTCCAGGTGACACGACCCACTGGTATGCTTCGCGCTCCGCTTCGTCAGGATCGCGGGACGCCGAGCAGAACGCCGTCGGTGCCCAATCACGCCCGCCCTCACACAGCCAGAGGCGCCAACCATCCTCTTCGGGGCGGAAGTCGAAGCTACGGCCGCCGAAGCGCAACACCGTTACAGCTGCTTCAGCAGCTGACAAGCCTGGGCCCGCAACCCAGGTTCCATCTGCTTTCATGACGGAGAATGTCTGCATGGAGAATGTCTGCATTTGGTAGCCCTCTGCCGGGATCCAGCCGGGATTACGCTGGCCACGACAAGCTCAACGACGCGATGACCCGCTGCGCGGCATGGATGCCGGCGTTATTCAGCCGCACTCAGCCCCAACTTGACAAGGCCATCCCGGTCGCCTTTGCGAACGAGCGCATTGGCGGTCTTCATGAGCACCTGCGTGGCCTGCGCCGCTCGCAACTGTTCCGTCAGATTCGAGACCGCCTCTGGATCGTCGGCGGAGATTCCGCCGGTTCCTACCGCGGCGGCCTTGGCGCGGAGCGCATCAGCCCGATCGCGTTCCGTAATACAGGTCCGCATCGCGTGGTTGGCTTTCTCAATGGCGCGGCGATGCCGCGCCTCGGAGTGATGACCCACCAGGATGGGTTGGCCGAAAGGAATGCCAGATGCTTCCTCTCTCAAGTCTGCGCACTTGTATGCGGCATCGGCTCGGACCTCCGCGCGATCGGCCGCGGCTTCGAGGCGGGCGCGACGCGCCTCGATTTTGGTTGCATAGCTCATTGTGTTATTGCTCATTGTGTCATTTCACCAAGGCTTAATAAGCGGAACGGGGCGGTTCCTGGGCCCGGGTCGCAGAGACAATCGCATCGTCCTGCTCCTGCGCAGCGACGATCAGCGCGCTGATAATGCGCATTTCGGCCGCGAGATTGATCAGCTCCGGTTGATATGGCTTGACGGCAAATGGCGCCACTCCGGCATCAGCGGCGAGATGCCAGTAGAGGTAGGCGCTGAATAGCGAGTGAAGCACCTCACAAGCATCTCCGCGGTCAGCAGCTAAGTCCTCGATCGGATCGAGAAAGCGGCAGCGGACGCGATGCCAGATGGTGGGTCGAGGCTTGGTGGTCGCGACGAGCTTGATGGCACCAGAGATGCCCTGCTCTGCCATAACATCGACAAGCGCTGCCATGAGAGCGCGGGTTGCGGGACTACTGGTCTCCATCATCTGGCAAAGACCACGCAAGCCAGGAAGTCGCCCCAGCAGCGCATTAATCATGACCATGGCCATGATCTGCCCCATTTGTCCGCTCAGCTGGCGCCGAAGGACAGTGATGGTGTGGGTAAGCGGATCGGTTTTTTCAGGCATCGGATCGTCCTCCGAGAGGTGGGGCGTCGCCCCATACCATGGCTCTATTTTACGACATCAACCGTCGTGTACCAAACAAGCAGCCGCATGAAGGGCGGTGACATAAAAATATTCAACGCCAAGTAGATGCCACATACAGCGGTGTCTGAACGGCTGCGACCAGTCGTGCCTGATCGCCGCGGCGAATTCGGATTGCAAGAGCAGCCGGCTGCAAGGATTTGGGCAGATCGTCAAGAAAATCGCCGAGCGGCGCCAGGTTCCGGGTCCGCTTGAGTGTCTTCACCATTTCGATATGCAATGTCGCGGGATCCAGCTCCGCGAACAAGCTCCGCAGCATGGCGTGGCGTCGCGTGTTGGCGACCTCGGGCACCGGAACGCCCTGGGCTTTGAGGATTGTAACGGCTTCCGCGGCGCGCAATGAGTCGAGAACGGCCAGCGGAGAAATGCGCCCAGGATTCTCGGTGGCGGTGCGTTTCTTCTGGATCCGATGGGTGCGCGACAAGCACATTACTCCGACATCTTCGGGAACCGTGGCCAGAACGCCGTCGACATGAGTTTCACTGGCGATGACATTTACGGCGGCAAAAATGTTCCGATAGTCGTCGATCTGATTTTTTAGTCGCGCGAGCGAATCCCGTTCCGACTTGATTTCGTAAACCGTCGCCGTGCCGTTCAGAATGACGAGATCCGCCTTGCTGGTCCCGGCCCGGAATTCCGTCAGCATCGATGCCGTCCGGAGAGAATGCGTCCCCATCAGGATCTTATGGCTGATCGCCGCCCGGTAGACATATTCGTCCCGCTGCCCTGCAATCTTCAATCTGTCAAAGGCCGCGTCGAACACGTCGCCGACAGTCACCTCCGGATCGCATATGCGATCAAGGCCGGCATCGACGATCAGGCGGCTGAACAGCGCAGAGCGGCCTCGGGTCGCCAGTTCCCTGAAAACGGCCGCAGAGAACAGTCGGCTCAGCGCAGAGCGCTGCATCGGGCGACGATCAGCCTGCGCTCGCGTCTCATTCCTGGTCATCAACCGGCCTGCTCATGAACTGGTCCATGCGGCATACTGCTGAGAGGCAGTCTGCCACAAGACGGCTCATACCTATCGGCTATTTCTTGGGTAGACAATGCCTTTGCGCGTGGCGCTTAGGCTTCCCGAGGCAGCAAAACGGTTGGAGAGCGGAAGGTGTTCTCCTCAGCGCGTTCGGGACGGCTCACGGAAGGCAGACGCTCATGGCCTCGCCGACCACAGCGCGTATGGTGTTCATTGACATATAGGGCCATCGGCCCTATTATTAAAAACGTCAGTGGTCAATGGTGCCCGCCAACGGAGGAGTAGCCGAAATGGCCCGAACCCCTGAAAGAATTGCGGTCGAGATCGTCGAATGGGATCTGCGCGACGTGGCCGATCTGCGTGTGCTTCTGCAGGAGCTGGCGGCATGTCGCGACGAGAGTGGCGAGCCTATCGACACGCAGGCTTTTGTGGATATGTCGATGCTGCCGTCATTCGATATCCCCCCCGATATCGACACTAGCTATCCGGTATGGGCGGTCGATAAGAGCGGTCGAGCACTTGTTGGCGACAACGCGGATCGCATCGAAACTCTGGATCAGGTTCGTCGCCCGTGAGTCCCTCCGAACTTCGTCAGGCGCATCATTCTCTTGGATTAAGCGCCGAGGGTGCGGCGCGGCTGTTCCGGGTGTCGAGCGGCCGCACGGTCCGTCGCTGGTGGCTCGGAGAACGTGACATCCCAGGTCCAGTCCTGTCATTGACCGAGGCTCTGATAGAGAGCCGTGAGGTGCGGCGATATTTTGGCTTGTCCCTGCCTGGAGATTCTGCCGATTAGAGAAATCATTGAGATGTATCTGACGGCTATGCCGTGTGGCCAGAGGAAGGCTCGACTGATTCTCAGTCGAGCCTTTTCCTTTGAAAGTGGGTGAACCCGCCAGCCTGTCGGGCGAGAGCGTCTTTAGTTTCGCGCGCAGCGCCTCGGCCGAGGGGCGAGCGCGTCGGTCCGCGCCTCGTCCACCGCCGCGGCCAGGCCCTGAAGGGTCGGCTGTTCGAACACCGTCGCCAGCTGCACCCGGATGCCCAGCTCCCGTTCGATGCGGGCGACCAGCTGGGTCGCGCGCAGCGAATGGCCGCCGAGTGCAAAGAAGTCGTCGCCGCGCGACACCGTCTCCACGCCCAGGATCGCGGTCCAGATCCCGGCCAGCGCCGCCTCGGTTTCCGTCGCCGGTGCGGCCCCGACGCTCTGCCCCGGGGGGATGCCGTCCACCGCCGGCAGGGCCTTGCGGTCCAGCTTGCCATTGGCCGATCGGGGCAGGGCCGGGCTGATCACCCAGCGCGCCGGCACCATCGGCGCCGGCAGCCGGGTCTGCAGCCAGGCCGCCAGCCGGCCCGCGAAACCGGCCGCGTCGGCCGGCATCACCCTGGGCTCGACATGGGCGACCAGCGTCGCCTCGATCTCGCCCGGCTCCACGCGGAAGCCGCGGATCTTCACCTGGTCGTCGGCCCGGCCCAGATAGGTCAGCCGCCCGTCCCGGCCGCGGATCACCCGGTCGCCGGTGCGATAGACCAGGCCTCCGTCGGGCCGTACTGGTTGTCGATCGCAAACGGGCTCTGCCGGCACCAGTCGCGCACCGGTACGGTCATCCGCAGCTGTTCCCCGGCCGTCGCGATCAGCGCAACCGAGGTCGGGATCCGCTCGGGATGGGCGGCCAGCGCATGCAGCATCACCACCGGCAGGAACAGCCGCGCGACCTGATGCGCGCGGATGAAGGCGGTCAGCGCCGCCGGGTCGCGCCAGCCTTTCGGGTCGCGATTTGTTACGTTTTGTTGCGGCGCACCCGCTGCGGCCCGCGCCATGCGAAGATGGCCGCCCCGCCTCCACCATCCCCCCCCCCCGGAGCCGAGATGAAGCGCCTCACCATCCCCCGGCCCACCCTTCAGGTTCAGATCATCGCCGTCGTTCTGGCCGGGTTGTTCCTTTTTGACACGCTGGAACCGGCTCTGGATCGCTGGGTCGGCCAGTCCGCTGTGCGGCCCGACCTGAAGCAGGCCGTCGAGCGGGTGCGGACCCTGGCCGATCTGGTCGGGCATGCGCCGCCGGAGGGGCGGGCGGCGGTGCTGGAGATGGCCGGGCGGGCGGGATGGCGGCTCGATCTGGCGGCGCGCGCGCGTGCCGCAGATCTTGCGGCCGGTGCGCCCGATGACGGAATGCTCGATCGCCTCGGCGCCCGCCTGCTGGTGCCGGACGACGTCCTGGCGCCGGTGGGCGGCTGGCGGACCTTTCTCGACGGCCGGCGGGTGATGGCGGTGGAGGTCGACGACCGCACGCTGCTGATCGCGGATTTCGCCTCGCCGCAGATGCAACTGCGCGAGGTGACGGGGCCTCTGCCGAATTATCTTCTGGCCCTGGTCATTCTGTGCCTGCTGTTCGCGGTGTTCTCGGGCCGGGTGATCACCCGGCCGCTGCGGCGCATCGCCACCGCCGCGGCCGAAGCGGATCTGTCTGGCGAGGCCGAGATTTTCGAGGAACGCGGCAGCACCGAGATCGTCACGCTGGCCCGGGCGCTGAACCGCATGC
>NZ_NYWI01000057.1:0-6529 GCF_002684955.1 Tistrella sp.
CGAAAAGAGGGAACAGCCACGCGCTCAAGTGTCACAAGCACGCGCACCTGTGCCCTCCAGCAACTGGCGAAAAGCTCGAACAGCCGGCCTTGGGTGAGCGCAGCTCACGACAAGCCCGAACCGTGAGCCAGCGAGCATGCGGGGCACGCCACCAGGCATGCCCTACGCATGGAATCCCAAATCCCGCCCAAGCGCGGAAAAGCGCGAAGGTGCGGGTGTTGGTCTTCCTGGCACAGGTTCACCACGCAGAATCTTAGCATTGGCACGCTGTAGGCAGCACGAAATGACAGCATACCAACGCCTGATCTCCGCGGAGGGTTCAAGGCCCAACGAGGCAGCTCGGCTGTGCGCTAGTGTTTTGATAAAGCCGACTGTTTCTTTTGCCCAGAATCCGTGACGTTCAAATGACAAAGCGCGAAAATCAAAAGAGTACATACGGCGGCGCGTTTGACGGTCAAACACCGGATGGTCTCTATTTTTGTCGCGGGCTTTGTCCTCTGCAACTTTGCCAGTTGTGTGCTCGCAGCCTGGGTATGTTTCAGGATTAGCTAGAGAGCACACGGCGTCAACGTAGGTGTCGCGACTACCCGGCAGGCGATAGAAGCCAATGTCTGCCTCAGCTCCTCTCGTCGCTCGCGGCCATACGTCAACTCTTGGTTTCCAATCCGCAATGACTCCTGGGATTCCATCACGTCCTGATGCGAGGTGGGTCAAAGCTGCGCATGCTCCATCATGACCTACGAAATAACCACCGCCAGGGCTACACGACAGCAAATGGTATCCTTTTGAGTCACACACTGCCCCGCACTGTTCACCTTCTGCATTTACATGTGGACAGATATGACCCGAAAAAGTATCTAAGCCTAAACGCAGGCGAAGATCTGCTCTCATGTCGTCATCTGCAAGTTGAGTCATGTGACACGTCGGAGCTGTGGCTAACCATTGAGCGCCTACTCCACTACACGAACGCAAACGTGCCTGTGCTATCTTACATTCCCTATCTGGCAAAGCTTGGAATACTAAATCTAGCTCATCTTTAGCATTCGTCACGAGTTTTTCCGATGCGCTAGATGCCCAAAGTTTCGCTTGAGCGGAACCCGCGTTGGCAAAATCTGGGCGAAAAATTCCACAATCATTTTCGAGATCAGAAATGCAACCTTCCAGACAAGATTCAAAGGGGCTTAAATCTTGGAGCAGTGGGTCGCCAAGAGCCGCAGCTTGTCCGAGTCGATGGCCGGTCGCAGCTTGCACTGCGGGAGCGATGAGCATTGCTGAAGAAACGAACAAACGACGCAGTTCACGTACTGTGTGCGATCGGAGACCGCAACCTCCGTCTTTCAAGGGCAAAGCTAGCTGCAAGGCTTCTGCGTCGCTGTAATTCTCAACATCAATGATCTTGAAATACGTTTCTCGCATGATTTCATCAAATTCAAGTGCGAAGGGTGCAACAATCTCCGGATCTATTGTTTGTGCAAAATAAATCAATTTAGTCGCTAAACTATATCGTAGGATCAATAGCGTAGCTTGCACCCGGGCCCATCCTTTGTCTGCTGAGATTTGGTCATCGTAAATAATGCGTACGAGAAAATGTGCTTCTCTTCTGGCATTATCGAGAACTGACCGCAATTTTGTCAACGCTAGCGTTGGCTCTTTGGATTCATCATAAACAGGAATGCCGCCAACCAAAATTCCGTCAGCGTGCCAAATTCTCTGACAACTCAACGGTAAAGACTCAGAAGCTGTGGTGAGGGACCAACAAGCGGACTTACCTGGATGGACCGTGTGGCCGTGGCGCGCAAAAACTTCAATTGCTTTACTCAAAGCCTCGTCCGCATACTTCGGCGGCACTGCGACAATGGTGTCGTCCAAATACGCAAAGACCGCGGACTCCTCCGCCTCTGCTGCCGGTTCAACTGAGTTGCAACTATGAAAATCGCACTCACTGTCTCCCTCGTAGCCCTCGTTCTCGGCTCGATCATCAGCTATAAGCTTTTTGAGAGCTGCACGCAATTCATCTAACGGAGCTTTTAGACCACATGCAAACAATGCCGGTCCGGCCGGGTCGCCCTGTTCGATGCCTTCTGAAGCAGAAATGATTACATGTTCATTTTGACCGGTCCGATAAAAATATTGTGATTCCACGCCGTAAAACTGCCGCAAAAATGATGCTAACTCAGGAGCTGGAATCGCCAAATTTTCGAGGGCTGTTTCTCGGCTCTGAGTATTGTATGCGTTGACGAGATCGAGCTTGAAGAAGACAAGTTCGTTGTTTCGATGCGCTAATTGTTTTACACTACACGCCATCGCTGGACAGCCTCCTTCTACTCCGACTGCGAATTGCTGAGGACCCAAGTAGCTCTGAATCACATCTCCAGCCGCAAAAACCAAAGCTCGCGTCAAAAGCCTGCGCAGCGGATCGTGGCAGACAAGCGGACGGACTCCGTCGTTTCCTTTCTTCAAGGCAGTTGCTCGGCCCATGCTGAGAACGTCGCGAACCCATGGTGGAACCTGGCCACTGCCCACCGCGACTGCGAGATTGACGAATGGAAACCAATCCTCCGACGGAGCACGAAGTAACGGTTGAAGAAATTCAAAACGCAGACCACTCATGCCTGCCCCACTGCCTTTTGCCGAAGTGCGGAGACTCTTCTCAAGTTGATTTCGGATCGCTGCTGCCAAACTTGTGCGAGTCACTGAGTCCGGAGCGGCCCAAGGTGTGGTAGTGCGATGCGGATCCAAGCTCCACAAATTGCGCAAGATCTGCGCCGTTGCCGCACCCGGTGGGGCAAGACCAGGGGAGGAAGCTAACGAAGACGCACGTGAAATATAACCTTCATGTACATTACGCATGATTTCGTTCGAAAGGTACTTTTCAAAATCGTTCGACACGTCCAATAACCTGCTACTACGCCGTAAGCCAGAGGCGTCAACCGAATGTTGAAGGCTAGCTCGATACTCTTGAAAACGTGTGTGTGGATTCGCTTTCAAACGTTCTTCGACAAGCAGCGCACGCGCATTGTATAGAGATTTTGCATTCCTACCAGTCAAACGGTTACGCAAAGGCGCTTGGAAAAGCATTCGCGGAAGCAGAAAGAAATATTTCAGCGCGCGATCGCGCGCAATCGCATTTCCCGCTTCAAGAGCATGATGAGATGCACAACCAAAGCGCGCAGCGACTTTCTTTGTGAGACGTGGAGGAACTTTTCGTAGCGTGGGGCAAGGTTTGAGAAACTCAGCCTTGAGATCTAAGGAATCGAGAAAACTCCATTCACTACTTTCAAAATGCTCCCAGGGTTCCCTGTTCGCTCCTGGTCGTCCTGGTCCGCCGCCATCGTCATCGTCGCCATCATCGCCGTCTGGGTCTCCTCCGGGGGCTCCTTTCCCGCCTTTCTTACCTTTGCCTTGTCTAGAGCCAGTTTTTCCTTTACCTTTACCTAACGGTTTCCCAGACGATTTTCCTTTTTGTGGCGGTGGTGGAGTGTCATCAGAAGGATCACCAGCTGGGTCACCGGGTGCTCCAGGGACTGAACTTTTTCCGGCGGTATTCTTTCCTTTACCAGTTCCTTCAAGAATTCCTTTACCAGAACCCTTCAGATCGCGGGAAATGCCGTTTCTCTCGCTCCAATCCCTTAGGACTAGCTGCTGGGCCGAAAGAGGTCGTGCAGCTGGCTGTGCAGCTGGCTGTGCAGCTGACA
This sequence comes from Tistrella sp., assembly GCF_002684955.1. Taxonomy (NCBI): domain Bacteria; kingdom Pseudomonadati; phylum Pseudomonadota; class Alphaproteobacteria; order Geminicoccales; family Geminicoccaceae; genus Tistrella; species Tistrella sp. The sequence goes on from NZ_NYWI01000057.1 coordinate 3,696, forward strand.
ATGCAGCCGGCAGTGCAGCGGGCGGCGCAGCTGGCAGAGCAGCCGTCTGTGCAGAAGGCTGTGCAGCTGGCTGTGCAGCAGGCTGTGCAGCAGGCTGTGCAGCTGGCAGTGCAGCCGGCCGAGCAGCTAGCTGCGCAGCTGGCGGTACCGCGAGGGACCTCGCAAGTGGGGCGTCTCGTGAAGATACAGCGGCCGCGCCTGCATCCGGAGACGCAGCCCGACCATTACCTGGTGCTGTGCCAGCAGCCTCAACATTCTGTTGGCATGGACCGCCGGGCCCCTTACCTGTCACGAACGCGGCACAAGAAGCAGATGTGCATTCTTTCCCTGTGCAAGGACCTGGTTTTCCGTTTCCTTTAGAAGTGCTATCTCTACATCTGTGAAAGTCCTGAGTCAAACGTTCTTGCCAATTCCAGCCGGGGAATTGTGACGGCCAAGTGCGGCGAGCTCGACCTGCCCGGTGCGTCCGCCCAACGCCGTCGGCGTCCGTACTTGCGGTTGCCGGTTGGCTTCGCTCCGGCACGGAGGGCGGCTGTGATTCCTGGGAGTTTGGGCTCAAACTAAACTGCTCCGAATTTGATTCCTGCGACCTGTCCAGGGATGCGCTCGGAACAAAGCGTTCTCCTCGAAACTCAGAAATTAAAAACCGGTGCCGTTCACGAATCAAACGGTTGAAGGGCCGTGCTGGAATTCGTGCAGGTCTCCACCATGGCCTGACGCTACCCGGATTCAACAATCCTCTGAGATTTACTGAATGTTGGCGAATCAAGTCATCCAACTGTGCTAAATCGCCAGTGGTCCACTCCTCCAACCGATGAGCGCTACTGTGCTCTCCGGGCTCAAAACTATTCCACATGACCCCCACTGCAGGTCCTTGCGCAGCCTGCGGAGAACGAGACTCAGACGAAGCACGCACTGCCACGTCGCCCCCGTCGGCAGAAGACGGCTGGCCCACTTGCGGCGGGGCGCCCGCGCGGTGAGGCTCGGCTGCTGACAGGGATGGATCCACCTCCTCGTCAGCACCAGCCCGGAGCTCAGCCGCCGGTTGCAGCGGTGCGCCAGGATCTTGGGATGCTGTCTCAGAACGTCCAGAACCTTCCCCCTCAATGACTCCCCACCCCTCCGGCCAAGCATCAGCCGCTCCAGACAGCTGCGTGCACGCGTGGTCGATCGGCTGCGTTCCAGGGGGATCGCTGCCTTGATCGGGTGCGGGGAGGGCTGACGGATCCACCTCTGCAAAGACAGCAGCCAGCTCTAGCTCAGCACTGCGTGTGTGCGTTCCACCTGCTGCGACCACAGGATGAGCGGATCGTTCGAAAGCGCCCGATTTCCCGCCCTGGCCGCCTTTGCCAGAGAAAGCATGGTCGCGGCGCGCGCTAGCTGGTGGAAGCCCCTTGCCACGCTCAGCTTCTGCGATGGAATAGGAATCAAGGCTCTCTCGTTCGTTGGCAGGGAGAAAGCTCTCAACTCCCCAACCTTCTGGCCAACTCTCGTCCCCATCACCCGAAACACTCAAGAATACAGATGACCGAGGGGAATTCGTCGGTGTTTGAAAGCCTACACTCTCATTTTCAGCGGAACTCTCACCCTGCGCCAGAGATCCTGACTCACTGAAACTTCCGAATTCACTAGAGCTAGACGAGACCGCGTCCATCAAACGTACGAACGCGGAAGATGCGACCTCAGCGTGCAATGCAGCGGGCGGTGCAGCCAAGTGGGCAGCCGGGAGTGCAGCTGGCTGAGCAGCGGGAGGAGCCGCATGCTGTGCAGCAGGCTGTGCAGCCGGCTGTGAAGTTGGCGGCGCAGGCAGAGCAGCCAGCTGTGGAGCTGGCTCAGCTGGCGGCAGAGCTAGAAGCGGATCTGATCCGCCAATGTTGGCGGTGCCGGTGAGCGCTCGCGAATCGACACTGTCCATTGCGTGAGCACCTCCTGATTGTCCGGGGGCTAGCAAAGCCGGATACAAATATGAGCTCGGCGGTGGTGCGGAGGGAATCGTGGGAACAAATGAAGAAGGGCTCGGGAAGGTGTGTGCCTGTTCACGCCGTAGAATGATCGAGACGTCTGAAAAATTGGATGCATTCTCAAATTCCCATGGCGGCGCGAGAGGAAAATCCGACTCTGGCAGAGGAAGTCGAGGGAGGGGCTGCAAATAACTAGCATAGAGTTGAGCTGGCCTGCGAAGAGATACCCGATATCGATTTGCTAGCTGCACCGCCAAAAGGGCTTCCTCGTGTACCGCGGTAAACGTGTCGGTGAGCGCGAGGGTCCGCTGGAGATGCTCCGCTGCCCTAGGCTCGAGCCCAGCAGCGAGCACAGCCAGCTGCACAGCAGGCTGCACAGCTGGCTGCGCTGCTGGCTGCACAGCTTGCTGCACCGCGAGCTGCAGAGCTGGTTGCACATCTGGCTGCACAGCTGGTTGCACATCCAACTGCGGAGCTGGCTGCTGACCTAGCTGCACAGCTGGCTGCACAGCTGGCTGGCCAGCTGGTTGCTCCGGACTTCGCACGGCGGGACCCTCTGGTTGCTCCGGACTTCGCACAACGGGATGCACCGCTGCCGCCGCAAAAGTGGCGCCCGGGCGAGCACTTCGCACGGCGGGGCCCTCTGGTTGCTCTGCACTTCGCACAGCGGAGCCCGTCGCTGCCCTAGGTTCGAGCCCAGCAGCGAGCACAGCCAGCTGCACAGCTGGCTGCACGGCAGGCTGCACAGCTGGCTGCGCAGCTGGCAGCACAGCTGGCTGCTCAGCTGGCTGTACAGCTAGCTGCACAGCTGGTAGTTCCGGACTTCGCACAGCGGGACCCTCTGGTTGCTCCGGACGTCGCCCAGCGGAGCCC
>NZ_NYWI01000058.1:0-49906 GCF_002684955.1 Tistrella sp.
AGCCGTTGCCCGGCAGCGACAGGCCCAGCGCCTCGGTCAGGCAGTTCATCGAATTGGCGGTGAACATGCCCGAGCACGACCCGCAGGTCGGGCAGGCCGAACGTTCGATGACCTTGACGTCGTCTTCCGAAATCCGGTCGTCGGCAGCGGCGACCATGGCGTCGACCAGGTCCAGCGCCTTCTTCTCGCCGCCCAGCACCACCTTGCCGGCCTCCATCGGCCCGCCCGAGACGAAGACCACCGGGATGTTGAGGCGCAGCGCCGCCATCAGCATGCCGGGGGTGATCTTGTCGCAGTTGGAAATGCAGACCATCGCATCGGCGCAATGGGCATTGACCATGTATTCGACGCTGTCGGCGATCAGTTCGCGCGAGGGCAGCGAATACAGCATGCCGTCATGGCCCATGGCGATGCCGTCATCGACCGCAATGGTGTTGAATTCCTTGGCGACGCCGCCCGCGCTTTCAATCTCGCGCGCCACCATCTGCCCCAGATCCTTGAGGTGCACATGGCCCGGCACGAACTGGGTGAAGGAGTTGACCACGGCAATGATCGGCTTGCCGAAATCGTCGTCCTTCATACCGGTCGCGCGCCACAGACCGCGGGCGCCGGCCATGTTGCGGCCATGGGTGGTGGTGCGGGAACGATAGGCGGGCATGGGGGATCCTCAAGGACGCGGCGCGCGCGGAGACCGGCGCGCATATGGGCTTCTTGTGTACCGCCCCTGAGACAGGCCCCGGGGGACGGCGGGCACGGTATACCACACTATGTAAGCCGGGTCGCCGCGCTTCAATTCCATTCATGACCCGTCGCGGCCGATTTTCGAAGCCCCCGGTCCGGATCGTGGCCCGCAATACGCAAGAAGACGCCCGCCCCGGATTGCGCGATCCGAAGCGGGCGCCATGATATGCCCGGCGTCACGCCGCCATGTCGAAGACCAGCACCTCGGCGCCGTCGAGCCCGGCGAGGTCGATGCGGCCGCCGGTGATGGCGGCGCCGTCGCCTTCCTTCAGCACCTCGTCGCCCAGCTTCACCCTGCCGCGGGCGACCTGGACCCAGGCGATGCGGCCCTGGGCCAGATCATGGCTGGCGGCCGCCCCCTCGGGCAGCAGGCCGGCATAGAGATCGACATCGCGATGGATGGTGATGGAGCCCTCGCGGCCGGTGCGGGAGCCGACCAGGCGCAGCCGGCCGGTCTTCTCGGCCTCGGCAAAGGTCTTCTGCTCGTAGCCGGGGGCCAGACCCTCGGCCTCGGGGATGATCCAGATCTGCAGGAAATGCACCGGATCGGTGCGCGAGGCGTTGAACTCGCTGTGCCGGATGCCGGTGCCGGCGGTCATCCGCTGCACGTCGCCGGGGCGGATGACCGAGCCGGTGCCCAGGCTGTCGCGATGCTCAAGCCCGCCCTCCAGCACATAGGAGATGATCTCCATGTCGCGATGCGGATGGGTGGGGAAACCGCCGGCCGGGGCGACCCGGTCGTCGTTGATCACCCGCAGCGGGCCGAAGCCCATGTGGTTCGGGTCGAAATAATGCCCGAACGAGAAGCTGTGATGGCTGTTCAGCCAGCCGAAATCGACATGGCCGCGGTCTTCTGCACGACGGATGATGGTGGTCATGATCCTGGTTCCCCTGCTTGCGGGAGGTCCACCGCGGGACCGTTGAGAGGAAGATAGATCCGACCACCCCACCCCACAATTCAGCCAGTTTCGGCCGGACTGTGTCTGAAATGGATACAATCCGGCCACTCACTCCGCGGTCATGCGGATCCCGGGGTCCAGGAAGTCGTTGGTATAGGCACGGGTCACGTCGAAGGGCTTCTCGATCCCGAAATAGGTCTCGACCAGCTTGTAATCGGCCGCGACCCGCTCGGGGTCGAAGGCGCCGAGGGCCGTGCCGGTGGTGGTCGGGTCGCGCATCAGCTCTTTCACCCGGTTCCACTGGTCGCGCTGGTTGGCTTCGGTCAGCCCCGAGGCGGCCGCGAGTAGCGCCTGAAGGCAGGGGGTGACGTCCTGGACGCAGGCCGCGAAAGCGCGCTGGCTGACCCGGGTGAAGGCCTCCACCACCTCGGGCTTGTCTTTCAGAAAATCGCCATTGACGATGATCGCATTGCCATAGGGGTTGATGCCGATATCGCGCCAGGCCACGAAGCCCAGATCGTCGCCGAACTCGCGCAGCTTCAGATCGTGTTCGTTATAGAAATCGGTGGTGACGTCGATCGCGCCGCTCTTGAGCGAGGCCATCTTGGCCTGCGGGCTGACATTCACGAAGCTGACCGAGCCCGGATCGATCCCGACCTTCTGCGCGAAGGCCGGCCACATCACCCGCGAGGCATCGCTCGGCGGGTTGCCGATCTTGTGGCCGGGAAAGTCGGCGGGCCCGGTGATGCCGTGGCTCTTCAACCAGTAGAAACCTTGCGGCGAGTTGGCATAGACCACCATCACCGCGGTCAGGTCGGCGCCCTTGCTCTTGGCCAGCAGGGCGGTCGCCATGTCGGCGATGCCGATCTTCGACGCCCCGGCGCCGACGCGCTGGGCCGACACGCCCGAGCCCTTGCCGGTCTGGATGTCGAGATCGATGCCGGACTCTTCATACCAGCCCTGGGCCCTGGCGTAGTAATAGGGCGAATGGTCGGCGGTCGGCACCCAGTTCAGCACCAGATCGACCTGTTCCGCCGCCGCGGCCGGCTGCACCCAGACGGTCGCGGCCATCGCCGCTGCCACCGCAGCACGGATCCCCGTGATCTTCATGCCCTTCAACTCCCTGACTTTTCCCGGTGAGGCCAGACTTTTCCCTGATCGGCACCGCCGCTTCCATTGTGGTAAGGAAGGCGTTACGGCCCTGTCGCGGAAAAGCTTAGCGCTTCACCCCGGGACCGGGCAATGTTAAATCAACTGGTTGGTTGATAATTTGGAAGTGGCCCCGATGAACGACTCCCCGCGGATGAACGACAAGCGCCCCGCTCGCCAGAAGCGCGATCCCGAGGCGACACGGCGCGCCCTGCTCGGCGCCGCGATCGCCGAATTCGCCGACAAGGGCCTGGCCGGATCGCGGGTCGACGAGATCGCACAGCGGGCCGGCGTCAACAAGCAGTTGGTTTATCATCATTTCGGCAACAAGGAGGACCTGTTCCGCGCCGCGCTGGAACAGGTGTATGGCGAAATCCGCGCACGCGAACAGGCCCTGCATCTGGCCGATCTGCCGGCGGTGGCGGCGATGGAGCGGCTGGTCGGCTTCTCCTTCGACCATCTGGCCGAACATCCCGAGCTGGTCGCGCTGCTCAACGACGAGAACCGCCACGAGGCCCGGCATGTCAAGGATTCGCCCCAGATCCAGGCGATGCATTCGCCCCTGATCGTGATGATCGAGGAAACCCTGACCCGCGGCGCCCGCGAGGGCGTGTTCCGCGACGATATGGATGCGATCAACGTCTATATCTCAATCGCAGGCCTTGCCTATTTCTTCTTTGCCAACAATCACACCCTCTCCGCCATCTTTGATACAAACCTGGATTCGGCGCGCGAGGTCTCTCGCCGGCGGCGCCATGTCATCGATTTCGTGCTCTCGGCCCTGCGGCCGGTGGCGGGCGCGACCGCGTGAAATTAAGTCAACTGTTTAGTTGACTCGGAAATCCGGCCGCCCTAGCCTTGTTTTGTGGCCGGAGGGTGAGGCCGAGGGAACCGGACGCCGGCCGTCCGCGGGCCGGCACCCGTTCACCAGGGCCGTTCGAAGAGGGATGCCATGTCATGACCAGCCTCGTGGAGGAGGACGCTCGCAGCGCGGGCGCGGCGGCCGAGGTGAAGGCCGAACGGGCGGCGGCACGCCGGCGCCAGGCGGCGGTCGTCGCCGTCCATCTGGGCGCGATCGCGCTCTGGGAGCTGACGGTTCGCCTGGCAGACCTGCCCGCCTTCATCCTGCCGTCCCCGGCGGCCGTCCTCGCCACACTCGGCGGCGAAGGCTATGACTGGCCGGGCAATACCGCCGTGACCGCGGCCGAGATCTTCGGCGGCTATGCGCTGTCGGTGGTGGTGGGGGGGGCGCTCGCCCTCGCCTTCTCGTGGTCGAAACCGCTGACCCTGCTGGTGTTTCCGCTGCTGGTGACGCTGAACATGATCCCCAAGGTGGCGCTGGGGCCGCTGGTGATCGTCTGGTTCAGCTATGGCATCGGCACCAACATCCTCATCACCTTCCTGCTCTGCTTCTTCCCGATCCTGCTGACCACCGCGCGCGGCCTGAAGGAAGTGGAGCCCGACCTGCTCGACCTGGTGCGCTCGCTTAAGGGCTCGCGCTGGCAGGCCTTCCGCTACATCCAGCTGCCGGGCGCCCTGCCCTATCTGTTCTCGGGCATGAAGGTGGCCGCGATCCTGGCCGTGGCCGGCGCGGTGGTGGGCGAATTCATCGCCTCGGAACGCGGCCTCGGCTACCTGATGATCCAGGTTCAGGCCTCGCTCGACACGCCCGCCATGTTCATGGCGGTGGTGATGCTGACCCTGCTCGGCCTCGCCCTCTATCTCGCGGTGCTCGCCGCCGAACACCTGTTCCTCCCCAAGGATGCGAGGATGAAATGACCGTCTGGCTCGATGACGCCGCCTTCCCCGACCGTTTCGACGGCCCCGAGGCGCTGGACGACTTCCTGACCCGCCCGTCGCGGGCGCTCGGCGCCGACCTCGCCTCGATCGACGGCGACATCATGGTGCTGGGCGTCGGCGGCAAGATGGGCCCGACGCTCGCCCGCCTCGCCCGAAATGCCGCCCCCGACAAGCGCGTGATCGGCGTCGCCCGGTTCAGCGAGCCGGGCCTGCGCGACGGCCTGGAGGCCCATGGCGTCGAGACCATCGCCTGCGATCTGATGGATCCCGACGCCATCGCCACCCTGCCGCGGCTGCGCAATGTGGTGTTCATGGCCGGCCGGAAGTTCGGCGCCACCGGCTCGGCCAATCTCACCTGGGCGATGAACGTCCATGTGCCGTCGATGGTGGCCGGGCATTTCCGCGACAGCCGGATCGTCGCCTTCTCCACCGGCTGCGTCTATCCCTTCGTCGACGTGTCGAGCCAGGGTTCGACCGAAGACAGCATCCTGAACCCGCCCGGCGAATACGCCTTCTCGTGCATCGGGCGCGAACGGATCTTCGGCCATTTCTCGGAACGCTACGGCACCCCCGGCCGGCTGTTCCGGCTGAACTATGCCGTGGATCTGCGCTATGGCGTGCTGTTCGACGTGGCCCGCAAGGTCCGCGACGGCGAGCCGGTCGACGTGACCATGGGCCATGTCAACGTCATCTGGCAGGGCGATGCCAATGCCCAGGCGCTGCGCTGCCTGGCCCATTGCACCGATCCGACCAGCCCGATCAACGTCTCGGGGCCCGAGACGATCGCGGTGCGCTGGCTGGCGCGCACCTTCGCCGAACGGCTGGGCCGCGAGGCGGTGATCACCGGCACCGAGGCGCCGACCGCCTGGCTGACCAACACCGCCCAGGCGGCCGGTCTGTTCGGCTACCCGCTGGTGCCGCTCAACCGGATGATCGACTGGGTGGCGGACTGGGTGGCGGCGGAACGGCCGGCCTTCGGCAAGCCGACCCGGTTCGAGGTGCGGGATGGCACCTACTGAGCCGGCGCCGCTTACGCCCGACGCCCTCGATGACTGCCGGGCGCTCTCGACCGCGGCCGGCTGGAACCAGACCGCGGCCGACTGGATGACCTTCTTCCGGTCGGGCATCGTCTTCGGCATCACCGAGGGCGAAATACCGGTCGCAACCGGCGCGGTGATCGCCCATGGGCCAAAGGTCGCCTGGATCGGCATGGTGCTGGTCCGGGACGACCGGCGGGGCGGCGGGCTCGGCACGCAGATCCTGAAGGTCTGCCTGGACCATTGCCGCGCACAGGGCCTGCTGCCGGTGCTGGATGCAACGCCGGCAGGGGAACGGGTCTACCGCCCGCTCGGCTTCCTGCCCTGGTTCGGCCTGACCCGATGGGACGGCACCGGCGGCGGCCAGGCGGCCGGGGGCGTGCGCAGCGTCGGCCCCGCCGACCTGCCGCGGATCGCCGGGGCCGATGCCGCGGCCCTTGGCGCCCCCCGCCCGGAGCTGCTGGCCCGGCTTGCCACGAGCGGCGCCCCGGCGCTGATCGCGGACACCGGCAGCGGCTTCGCCCTGGGCCGCCCCGGCCGGGTCGCCACCCAGATCGGGCCGGTGGTCGCCGAGGACGAAAGCACGGCGGCACGGCTGATCGAGGCGGCCATCGCAGCCGTCTCGGGCCCGGTGATCATCGATCTTGCCGACCATCATGCCGGCCTCACCGACCAGCTGCGGGACCGCGGCTTCACGCCCCGCCGCCCGTTCCTGCGTATGGCGCTTCATCATCCGGCCCCTGTTGGCAACCCTCTCCACCTTTATGCCGCCGCCGGCCCCGAATTCGGGTAATGGCCTCCTTCGAGGATGACGTCCGATGACCCTGCACCGCTCGACCCTGCCGCCGGAGATCCTGGAGCGGATCCGGACCGGCACCGCGATCCCCGCCCATCCGCTGGCGCTGGACCGGGACCGGCGTTTCGACCGGCGCCGCCAGCGGGCGTTGACCCGCTATTACGTCGATGCCGGTGTCGGCGGGCTGGCGGTCGGCGTGCACCCCACCCAGTTCGCGATCCGCGAGGTGGGGCTGTACGAACCGGTGCTGGGTGCCGCCATGGCCGATGCAAAGGCCTGGACCGACCGGCCGCTGGTGATGGTGGCGGGGCTGGCCGGCCGCACCGATCAGGCGGTGGCCGAGGCGCAGACGGCAGTGGGCCTCGGCTATCACGCCGGGCTGCTGAGCCTGGCGGCGATGGCGGGCCAGGACACCGACGCGCTGATCGCCCATTGCGCCCGGGTTGCGGAAGAGATCCCGCTGATCGGCTTCTACCTGCAACCTGCGGTCGGCGGCATGTCGTTGGATGCCGATTTCTGGTCGCGGTTCGCGGCGATCGACAATGTCATCGCGATCAAGGTCGCCCCCTTCAACCGCTATCGCACGCTCGACGTCATCCGCGGCGTGGTCGCGGCGCGGGCGGAAGATCGGGTGACGCTCTATACCGGCAATGACGACCATATCGTGCTCGACCTGCTGACCCCGTTCACGGTGATGCGGGATGGGGCACCCGTGACGCTGCGCTTCCGCGGCGGGCTGCTCGGCCACTGGTCGGTCTGGACAAGACAGGCGGTCCTGATGCTGGAACGGCTGAAGGCGGCAGCAGGTGGCGGCGACGTGCCGGCCGATCTGCTGGCGCTCGATTCGCGCGTCACCGACTGCAACGCCGCCTTCTTCGACGTCGCGAACGACTTCCACGGCTGCATCGCCGGCTGTCACGAGATCCTGCGCCGCCAGGGCCTGCTGGAAGGCATCTGGTGCCTGGACCCGGAAGAAGGGCTGAGCCCGGGCCAGGCGGCGGAACTCGACCGGGTGTGCCGGATGCATGCCGATCTGTCCGACGACGCCTTCGTGGCCGAAAACCTGGAGCGCTGGCTGTCATGACCATGAATGCCGCCCGCATCGACACCACGCCCGAGCCGCTGATCCGGCTGAAGGGCGTGCGCAAGGTCTATCGCACCGGCACCCGCGAATTCGTTGCGGTGTCGGATGTGACCATGGATGTGAACGAGGGCGAGATGGTCTCGCTGGTCGGCCCCTCGGGCTGCGGCAAGAGCACGCTGCTCAAGATCCTGGCAGGGCTGCATGATGCCGAAGAGGGCGAGGTCCGCATCGGCAACGCCAGCTCTGCCTTCACCCCCGGCCGCGATGTCGGCATGGTGTTCCAGCAGGCCCTGCTGCTGAAATGGCGCACCATCCTGCAGAACGTGATCCTGCCGGCGCAGATCCTGGGCCTGCCCCGGCGCGAGGCCGAGGCGCGGGCACGCGAGCTGCTGGCCATGGTCGGCCTGTCGGGCTTCGAGACCAAATACCCTTACGAGCTGTCGGGCGGCATGCAGCAGCGCGCGGCCATCGCCCGGGCGCTGGTCCACGACCCCAAGCTGATTCTGATGGACGAACCCTTCGGTGCGCTGGACGCACTGACCCGCGAGAAGATGAATCTGGAGATGCTGCGGATCTGGGGCGAGAGCCGCAAGACCATCATCTTCGTGACCCATTCGATCCAGGAAGCGGTGTTCCTGGGCTCGCAATGCGCAGTGCTGACCGCCGGCCCCGCGCGGATGGCCGATCATTTCCCGATCGACCTGCCCCATCCGCGAACCCTGGACATGAAGGCGACGCCGGAATTCGGCGCCTATACCAAACGCATCTATCATCTGCTCGGCATGGGCTGATCCGCTCGCCGGGGCGGCCCCCAAATGCTATGCCATGGGGAGGGATCAGGCGGACGAGGGCCTTCATGGACAAGCTGGATGCGATGCAGGCCTTCACCAGGGTGGTGACGACCGGCAGTTTCGCCGAGGCCGGGCGCAAGCTTGGCCTCACCCGATCCGCCGTCAGCAAGGCGGTGGCAGAGCTTGAACATCTGCTGGGTGCCCGGCTTCTGGACCGCACCACCCGCAGGGTGAGCCCCACCCATGCCGGCCGGGCCTATTACGAACGCTGCCTGGACATCCTGGCCGCGATCGACGAGACGGAACTGCAGGTGGCGCAGCTGCACGACCAGCCGCGCGGCACGCTGAAGCTGAACGCCCCCATGTCGTTCGGCACCCTGCATCTGGGCGATGCGATCGCCGATTTCGCCGGGATCTGGCCCGATCTGAAGGTCGAGATGGTGCTGTCGGACCGGTTCGTGAACCCGCTGGAGGAAGGGGTCGACGTCACCATCCGCATCGGTCAGCTGGAGGATTCGAGCCTGATCGCCCGCAGGCTGGCCCCCTGCCGCCGGCTGCTGGTCGCCGCCCCCGGCTATCTGGCCGCCCATGGCACCCCCGAAACCCCTGAGGATCTGGCCCGGCATCGCTGCCTGGTCTATGGCCACAGCACCAGCCTTCAGAAATGGGCCCTCACCACCCCCGACGGCGGCACGATCCGCGCCGATCTCAACGCCACCATGTGCTGCAACAATGGCGAGGTGCTGCGCGCGGCGGCGGTTGCCGGCAACGGGATCACCGCGCTGCCCAGCTTCATCACCGGCCCCGATATCGCCGCCGGCCGGCTGGCGGTGGTGCTGCCCGACCATCCGCCCACATCGCTCGACATCTTCGCGCTCTATGCCCCCAACCGCTATCTGGCGGCGAAGTCGCGGCTGCTGATCGACTTCCTGGTCGCCCGTTTCGCCGGGGTGCCGGCCTGGGACCGGTTCGATGACCGGGGATATTCCGCATAACGTTTCTATCTTTGAATCCATATTGATCAAAAGTTGAAAACGGTACAGCATCCGGAGATCAATTCATCTCCGGACCGCGGCTCCCCACGCCGTCCGTCACCGACATGGTGTCGCGATGCTGGCCTTCGATCAGTCCGTCATAGCCGAACCGCTCTATCTGAACGATCTGCCTGCCGTCCAGGCGCTGGAAAGGCTCCGCAGCCGGCATCCCGTGCTCGACCGGCTGCTGGATCCGGCCCGCACCCCCCCCTCGGCCCTTGGCGATGCGGTGGCTGCGATGAACCTGGTCTCGTGGGAATTCGAAGAAACCGGCGCCGGCGGCCGCGGCGCCGCCTATAACCAGGCCCAGCGCGCCACCGACAATCGCGCGCCGGGCATGGCGGCCCTGCTCCGCCTGTTCTCGCCGGGTTTCGACCGGATCCCCGGGCCGGACACCCTGCTGCTGGACGTGCTGGGCGGGGATGGGACGCTGGCCCGTTTCGCAGCCGGGCTGGATGCCCCCGGACCGGTGATCCTGTCGGCCGATCTGTCGCGGCTGATGGTGGAGGCCTGCCTGGCCCGCGGCCTGCCGGCGCTGCGCCAGTCGGCCACCCACAGCCTGATCCGCGACCGGGCGCTCGACGGCGTGCTGATCGCCTATGGCAGCCATCATCTGAGCGACGACGACCGCCCCGCGGCCGTGGCCGAGGCCTTCCGGACCCTGCGCCCGGGCGGCCGGCTGGTGCTGCATGATTTCGAAACCGGTGGCAGCACCGCCCGCTGGTTCGACCGGGTGGTTCATCCCTGGTCGCGCACCGGCCATCCCCACCGCCATTTCACCCGAAGCGAAATGTTCGGCCTGCTGACCGCGGCCGGCTTCCGGGACGTGCGGGTGATGGATATCGACGACCCCTTCACCCTGCACGGTGCCGACGCCGCAGCGGCGCGCGATGCCCTGCTCGACCATCTGGACCGGATGTACGACCTGGTGGGTGCGGGCGACACGCCGGCCAGCCGCCGCGCCCGGATTGCCGCCGCCCTGCCCGACACGCTGGGCGCGATCCGGGTTGCACCCTCCGCCCATGGCTGGACGGCGCGGCTGGCGCGCACGGCGCTGGTCGCCATCGGCACCCGCAGCATGCCTGGCGGCGAAGGAGACTGAGCCCATGTGCGGTATTGCAGCCATCCTGCCGCTGGCGGCCACCCCCGACCTGCCGCCGCCGGTCGATCCGGCGGCGGCGCTGATGCGCATGCTGGGCGCGCTCCGCCATCGGGGCGACAGCTGGAACTTCGCCGAACATCTGCTGCTGCCAGTTCGGCGCGTGCAGGGCCGGCGCGCGCAGGGCCGGGAGGCGCAGGGCGCGGGCGGCGCCATGGGCACCAACCGGCTGGCGATCGTCGACCGCGCCCATGGCCGTCAGCCGGTGGTCGACCCGGCAAGCGGCCGACTGATCGTGATGAATGGCGAAATTTACAACCATGAAGAGCTGCGTGCGGAACTCGAGGCCGGCGGCCATCACTTCCGCACCGCATCGGACACCGAAACCGTGCTGGCGGCCTTCGGCGCCTGGGGGCCGGCCTGTGTGGACCGGCTGGACGGCATCTTCGCCTTCGTGATCCATGATCCCGCCACCGGCAGCAGTTTTGCCGCCCGCGACCATCTGGGCATCAAACCGCTCTACATGGCCACGGCCGGCGGCTGGGTGGCCTTCGCATCGGAACGCAAGGCCTTCATCGGCCTGATGGCCGGGGTGACCGAGCTTGCCCCCGGCCATGTCTGGGCCGATGGCCGGATCAGCCGCTATGCCGGCTTTCAGGCGGCGCACGACCCGGCCGTGATCGGGCCCGACCCGGTCGGCCGCTGCCGGGCCCTGCTGGATGCAGCCGTCCGCCGTCAGGTGCAGACCGACCTGCCGCTGGCGGTGATCTTCTCGGGCGGGCTGGACAGCACCATCCTGCTGCACCTGGCGACCCGCCACCACCCCGACGTCACCGCCTTTTCGGTGGGGACCGAAGACAGCGAGGATCTGGCCTTCGCCCGCGCCTTCTGCGCCGAGCGCGGCATCCGCCATATCGTCACCGGTTTCGCGCCCGAGATGATCCCGCGGCGGATCCGGGGTGCCATCTTCGACGGCGAGTTCTTCGAGCCGGTCGACATCTCGGACATGATCTCGATGTCCGCCGTGCATGCCACCGTCCGGGCCAACGGCTTCAAGGTCGCGATCGCCGGCGACGGCGCCGACGAACTCTTCGCCGGCTACGACATGTTCCGCACCGCCGCCGACCCCTATGCCCTGACCACCTATCGGGTGGGCAATCTGCACCGCACCGATCTGCAACGCACCGACCGGGCCAGCATGACCCATTCCGTGGAATGCAGGGTGCCGTTTCTGGACCGGGCGCTGGTCGATTTCGCGATGGCCCTGCCGTTCGACCTGAAGCTGCGCGGCGGCGTGGAGAAGTGGATCCTGCGCGAGGCCTTTCGCGGCGAGATTGCCGATGTCATGATCGACCGGCCCAAGATCCGCATGCCCGAAGGCATCGGCATCCGCGATCGGATTTTCCGCCATCTGGCCCATGACCGGCCGGGGCGGGAGCTGACGCTGCCGCCGGTGACGATCGACACGCCCCAGGTTCGCAACGCCCTGCTGCACTATCTCGATTTCGGCTTCGATGCCCCCGCAAGCCGCTATAAATCCGTCGGGACGGATTACGCCCCCGGCGGCTATTTCCGCTTCGATGCGACATCCGAAGCCACCGCCACGGCCATCTGACGGAGGGGCGCCATGGATCTGCAGACCATCCTGACCTTCACCATCGCCTTTTTCGTGTTCGCCGCCAGCCCCGGCCCCGACAACGTCACCATCCTGTCGAAGACCGTGGCCGACGGCCCGGCCCATGGCCTGGCCTATGGTGCGGGGGTGGTGACCAGCATTTTCGGCTTCGTGATCCTGGCCGCGATCGGCTTCAACGCGCTCGCCCAGGCCATGAACGAACAGCTGGCCTTCGTGCAGTATCTGGGGGCCGCCTATCTGGTCTGGATGGGCATCTCCATGTGGCGGGCCGCACCCGTGATCAAGCCGCGGGCGACCTCGGGCGGGGTGTTCCGGCTGTACATCACCGGCTTCCTGCTCAATGTCAGCAACCCGAAGATGCCGATTTTTTATCTGGCACTTCTTCCGGGCGCGCTTGGCGTGCGGCCGCTGGGGGTGGCCGATACCGCCCTGCTGCTGGCGATCATCGCCGCGGTCGAGGTGGTGGTGGTGGGCGGCCATGTGCTGATCGGCATGAAGGCCCGCAACCTGCTGGACCGCCCGGCCCGCATCCGCGCGCTGAACCGGGGCGCCGGCAGCCTGATGATCGCGGCAGCGGCGGTGGTGGCGGCGCGCTGAGACCGTCACTTTCCGGCTTGCGATCGGGGGGCGTTCGGGCCAGAGCCAGGGTATATGCCCCATCTGCCCAAAAGACCCGTCTGCCCAAGAGAGCTGGCCCATGTTCGCCATCGACAGCATCGATATGACCGACCCGCAGGCGCCGGCGCGCTTCCTCGCCTCTCTGCGCGATACCGGTTTTGCGGTGCTCCGCGCCCATCCGATCGATGCGGCGCTGATCCGGCGGCTGCATGACGGCTGGGCGCGGTTCTTCGCCGACCCCGCAAAACACCGCTGGACCCGCGCCCCGGGCAGCCAGAGCGGCTATTTCCCCTTCCGGTCGGAAAATGCGAAGGGGGTGGCGGTGAAGGATCTGAAGGAGTTCTTCCACGTCTATCCCGACACGGCCCTGCCGCCAGGGGTTGCAGACGATACCCGCGAAATCTATCGGCAGCTGTCGGATCTGGGTACCACCCTGCTCGGCTGGATCCAGGAGGAATTGCCGGCCGGGATCCGCGACCGGCTGTCGGAGCCGCTGCCCGCCATGGTCGCCGGCTCCGACCGCTCGCTGTTCCGGGTGCTGAACTACCCGCCGGTCGGCGAGGATGCCGAGCCCGGTGCCGTCCGGGCCGCCGCGCATGAGGACATCAACCTGATCACCCTGCTGGTCGCGGGCTCGGAACCGGGGCTGGAAGCGCGCGATACCGCCGGCCGCTGGCATGCCGTGCCCTGCGATGCCGGCATGATCGCGGTCAATGGCGGCGACATGCTGGCACTCGCCACCGCCGGCTATCTGCCCGCCACCACCCATCGGGTGGTCAACCCGGCACGGGGCGACCACACCGCCCGCCAGTCCATGCCGATCTTCATCCACCCCCGCCCCGAGGTGCGGCTTGCGGCAGACAAAACCGCTGCGGCCTATCTGGCGGAGCGGCTGCGCGAGATCGGGCTTGCCGGCTGAGCCATATCCCAGGCGATATATCGGGCACTGAAGAGCCACGACGGGCATTCGCCTAAAATCACCGATCAATCTTCGGGGCGACCTTGGCCCAGCTGCCTCTCGGCCTCATCCCTGATCGACTTTGCCGTTTTCGATTGGTCAAACTTCGGGATCGTTGCGGACCCTGCCTGTCCGAGGTCATCATACATCTTGACGGCTGCCTTCGCCTCTTCGAGGGCCAGATCAGCATTCTGGTCGATGTCGAGATGAAATCTGGCCCGCATAACGTGGAGCTGCGCCTGTGCCGCTTCAAACACCATCGGCTTGCTATCCACAAATCGCCCGGAAATCTCCATGATCGATTTCGCCACCGTTTCGAAGCCCGATCTACCAGAGATCGCAGAATAGTCGTCCATGTCTCCAAATAAAATATCGATCATATACTCCGCGGCCGTCATCGACCGCGGATAATTTTGAAAATATCTGTGAGTGAGAATAGACAATTGTTTGCGATATTCATACAATTTCTGATCCGTCAGATTTTCGAAGCAATCCTTCAAGTATGCATCCAGGATAGTAATTTCTAAAATCTCGCCGAGGTAGACGTGATCCAATCCTCGTGCAGCATCTCTGGCCTGGTCTAGAACATATTGTGCAGAATCGAGTGCCCCTTCCCGACAGTCCTCGCGGATGATCTGGGCGGCGTAACGCAATCTCCACTGCCCAGCTTTGCCGACAAAGTGTTCGTTATGAAGATCGCGGCCAAATTTACTATACTTTCCATAAATGAGGCTCCCTAAGTCCTCAATTGTATTATATGTCATAAGGTAGTAAAGCGCCTCGAACTGCACCTCTTTGATCGATTGGATGTCCCCGACAGACAACTTATCAGTCCGTTCCAACACATTTATGTAGAGCGGAACAGCCCGTCTCTCCCTTCCGGACAGAATGAGAAGATTGGCCTCCCGCAAGGAGACCCTGGCTCTGCGAAGGATAGAGGTGGGAGAATTGAGGTCTGTCCCCGCTTCGTGCAGCTGTTTTTCCGCCGTTACAAGATGCTTAAGCAGATCCGGCTCAATCCGGTAAAATCCGTGAACCTGATCCATCTCAGGTTTTTCAATAATTGTAAGCATCTCATCGACTGATTTTTCTGCAATACCGAGCGCCTTCGCCGCACGATTTTCTGAGCGCCATAATAATAAAGCACCAAAAGCAATTACAATAAAAATAAAAACTGTAATTTTATATATATCAATCATTCTAATAAGCTTTGATTTTTCTACTTCGATACCCTCAATCTTTGCATTCAAATGCCGCGTTTGTTCTCGAATCTGACGTGAACTCTGGACCAGCTCAACAAGACGATCATGTGTCAGCTCAAGTCGTCTGGCGCCGGCAAAATACTGAGCAGATAACAGGCGTGTGCGCAGAAGGCTGCCGATAGCCGTCCTTGCCTGCTCAGCAGAGATGCCCGATTTGCATACCGCCCCGATGAAATCGACCTCCGCACAGAAATTCCGGTGCCCTCCTTCGCTGACCAGCAGGGTACTTTCCACGACGTCGCGGATCTGACTGGATATATCCTCAAAGCAACGCTCATAGAAATCCTGCAGAATATCATTCTGCCGCTCCTGGGCATCTTCAAGCGTTATTTCTTGCCGGGCGCCTCTGATCCGTCTTTCATTGAGCTCTTGACAGAGAAGGCTGAGCAATGAAGGATCTACCTGAATCTGGCTCAGAGATATACTCTCATCACAGCCCGCAACGGAACGCACGATAGCGTCGGCAGTCCTTGCATCCATCAGCGGGGTCGGACCAATACGGGCGGGCAGGAGAACGGCGTCCAGGGCTTGGGTACCGGTCAGCAGCGTCAGTCTCATCCGGTTGCGCATGACGGACGGAAAGAGGCCGCTCCAGGCCTCAAGATGGGCCAGGAAATCCTCGCGAAGGGCAATGACCACCCGGGCCGGGGTCGGACGGTCTGTGAATATATCGCCGAACCCGCGATCTTCAGCGAGGCGTGTCCTGAGGTTCTTCGGTACACGATTTTCGACCAGACAAGCCAGTTCCTCGAACAACTCCGACAGCTGGCCGTCACGCCGGCCATCGCTGGTAAAAAGCTCCTCGAACTGATCGAGGATCAGGACCGGCGGCGCCTGACTGAGCGCGCCCATGGCATCCCGGCGATGACCGCGCTCCCACAGGCTCGCATCCTCCTGAATGCCATCCGACGCGGCTTCCCAGCCTCGCCGCAGCTGCTCGACGAACCCCCTGTCATCCTCCGGATTCAGCCGCAGTCGCACCGGACGGGCGCCGGCATCCTTAAGTTTCGGCAAAACGCCGGCCTGGAGAAGCGAAGTCTTACCCCGGCCCGACATGCCGAACAGAACTGTCAGCCTTTCGCTCTGGATACGGTCTACGAGCTCCTCGATCTCCCGCTCACGCCCGAAGAACATATGCCGGGTGTTCGCGTCGAAGGAGGCCAGCCCCAGCCATGGACGTCGAGGATCGGGTTCCATCCGGGCAATGCTCTCTCGAGTCATCCGCGACCGCGGCGTTCGTTATAAAGCTTGACGATTTGAGAGACCGCGCTCAGCAGATCACGATCGTTGATCACGCCATAATGCCGCTTGCCGATGTTCTCCGGCTCCAGCTTTACATCATCAGCTGTTATGTCGCCCCAAAGGAAAGGTATGTAAAATCGGGTGGAAAGCGTACCTTGACGTTCGGACGCCCAGCGACGTTCTTTGTGTACGTAGCATTCGCTACACTTCTCAGTTTCCACTGAAATAAGTGAGACGAATAAAATGCAGTCAATCCTGATCATGGATTCTATTGTCTCGTCGAATTCCTCACCCGGTTCGAGACGTTGCGTGTCCAGCCAGACGGGAACGTTTGCCTGCCATAGAGCATGAGCCAGCGTAACCGCAATCGCGGCATCCTCCCGCTTATAGGAGATGAAAATACTGTTGTACTTACTGCCGGGCGGCAGGTCCCTCAACAGGTAATTATATCTTTGGCCCGATGCGGCACCATGCTTGCGACTCCAACGCTCATGAAGATCATGAACAAAATTTACGGGATCTCCAAATATAACTCGCGTGGTTTTCATCGCCCTCTGGAAGAACAGAATGGTACTATCATCAATTGCGTTATTATGATCAGAAATATACTCTCCTTTGCTGTTTTCGCCACGATCACTCAATCGCGTCCCCCTGACGATGCGCAACAAAAATAAAACCGTCCAGTCGTATGCCGGCATCCCCAAAAAAAGAAGACTTCGTTTTCTCATGAAGTTTATTATATTCCTTATTTTATCAGAATTTTCCATCAAACCGACTATGAATTCCATAAGATCTTCATCTGAAGCCACAAAGCTTTGGGCTTTTCTGGCATTTAAATCTCCAAATAATTTATAGCACCATGCCCCATTCAGATTTTGCGTGGGAAGATCAGCCAAGTCCAGATTTTCAACCGGATGGAATACCCTGACGTTGGCGTCACGCTGAAAGCCCAAGCGAAACTTCTCCAGAGCAATCTCGATCAAATGATCCGGCGTCGTTGCAATATAAAGGGGAAACCCATAAATCTTAACCAGCTTCTCCAAGGCTGGAGGGAACCCGACTTCATCAGATTTTATTCTCTCTTCTTCAGAATATAGAATACCCCGCATCGATCTATAAACTATATCCCGTAGCCCGCCGGACAGAATATATGCCGCGGCAACGTCTTTCGTCGTCTGAAACGACGAGGTCTCGGCGGATAATCCAAGTTTCGTCATCAGTGCGGGAGCCAGCAAGTCGTACAGAGGCTTCGATGTCCCGTCATGTCCCGTCATCGTCAAAAGACCGGGCCCAACCACCGGTATCACCAGGCCATCATCTATATCCTGAAGAAGATACTCCCAATCGTCCTCACTCAACGATCCCCCAGACACCCGACGCGCCCCTCCCGTCGACGGCGTCGCCTCCCGGCTGCGGCCGGGCCGACATCACCATAGATAGAATGTAAAGACCGCATGATTATTCAGGAGGTGAGTGCGCTTGTCCAGGTTGACAGGTTACGACCTGGAAATATGGCTGTCAGGCCGCCGACCGCGGCGAGCCGAAGCGGCTGCGGATGGCCTCGATGGCGGCCGGGCCGACATCCAGGATTTCGCCGGCCACTTCGACCGCCTGATCCAGGTCGCCGGCGCGGGCCGCGACCTGCAGGCGGCGGCCGGCGTCCGACAGCTGCATCAGCCCGCAATTGCCCGCCGTGGAGATGATGTCGTGGCCGCTGCGGCGCAGGCGGTCGATGTCGCGGGCGGTGCGGGCGGCACGGACCTCGTCGAGCTGGGCGACGCCGGCGGTGACGAAGCTCTGCACCAGATCTTCGAACTTCTCCACCGGCAGCACGGCCGCCACCTGGTCGAGGGCGGTTTCGTCCAGAACCGGCACGGCCGGGGCCGGGGTGGGCCGGGATGGGGCGGGCCCGGATGGGGCGGCATCCGCCGCCGGCCGGCCGCCGCACCACTTGGCGACCACCGCCAGCAGGTCGTCGACCTGGAAAGGCTTGGCCAGATAATCGTTCATGCCGGCCGCCAGATATTCTTCGCGCATGCCCGCCATGGCGTTGGCGGTCAACGCCACGATCGGTACCGGCGGCAGGCAGGCGGCGGCCTCGGCGGCGCGGATGCGTCGGGTGGCCTCGATACCGTCGACCACGGGCATCTGGATGTCCATCAGCACGGCATCGAAACTGCCATCGGCGAGCCGCAGCTCCACCCCTTCGCCGGTTTCGGCCGTCTCGACCGTATAGCCCTGGCGTTCCAGCATCACGGTCGCCACGGTGCGGTTGGTGGCATTGTCTTCAACCAGCAGCAGGCGCCGGCCATGGCCCGGGCCCTCGGCCGGCACCGGGTTGCCGCGATGGGCGGCTGCGGCCTCGGGGTCGAGCAGGCGGTGCATCAGCTCGGCCAGCTCGCGCCGGCGGACCGGCTTGGACACGACCCCGTCATAGAGTTCTTCATCCGGCACCGGCGCACCGCAGGTGGCCGCGATCACCCGAACCCCCGCCAGATCCGGATCCAGCCGCACCCAGCGTGCCAGCCGCGCCGCGCTGAGCCCGGTCAGGTTCAGGCCGCTGACCACCAGATCGATCGGGCGTTCACCGGCGACGCTCATCTCCAGAATGATCAGCGCCTCGCCGGCAGAGCCGACCTCCACGCAGTCCATACCCAGCGCCTCGATCTGCCCGGCGATCATGCGGCGGGGGACCTCTACCGCATCGACCACCAGCGCGCGCCGGCCGGCCAGCACCGGCATGGATGGGCTCGTGCGTGCCGCATCGGGCACACGCTCCAGCCCGATCTCGACCGTGAACACCGAGCCTTCGCCCTCGCGGCTGACGACATCGATCGTGCCGCCCATCAGCGCGGTCAGGTCGCGGCAGATCGCAAGGCCCAGCCCCGTGCCGCCGAAGCGGCGGGTGACGGAGGCATCGGCCTGAGAGAAGGGCCGGAACAGCTGGTCCAGATGATCGGCCGCGATGCCGACGCCGGTGTCTTCCACCCGGAAGCGCAGGCGCCCGCGCCCATCCGGATCGACCTCCCTATGGGCCACGGCCGAGACCTCGATCGACACATGGCCGGCGGTGGTGAACTTGACCGCATTGCCGGCCAGATTGACCAGGATCTGCCGGATCCGGGTGGGATCGCCGATCCAGCTGCCCACCGCCGAGGGGTCGACCACGCCGGCCAGATCGATCCGCCGATCGCGTGCGCGGGGGGCCAGGATCGCGATCACACCATCGACCAGATCCTCCAGATCGAAGGGCAGGCGCTCCAGCTCCATCCGGCCGGCTTCGAGCTTGGAGACGTCGAGGATGTCGTCGATCAGCCCCAGCAGGCTGTCGGCGCTGTCGCGCGCGACCTCGGCATACCGCCGCTGATCGGCATCGAGCGGGGTGCCGAGCAGGATCTGCAGCATGCCGGTGACACCGTTCATCGGTGTGCGGATCTCGTGGCTCATATTGGCGAGGAAGGCCGATTTGGCCGCGTTGGCGGCATCCGCCTCTTCCCGCGCGCGGCGCAGCTCGGACATGGAGCGGTTGCGTTCGGTCATGTCGGCGATCGCGGCCACATACATCGGGCCGTCGCCGGTGTCGAAGGCCCCGATCGAGACCTCGACCGGCACCGGGGTGCCGTCGGACCTGAGAGCGATTGCCTGGTGGATCGCGCCGCAGCCATCGGCGATCGAGCCGCCGCATTCGCCATCGGCGGCCTCCAGCCCCTCGGGCCGCGGCACCAGATGGCAGAAATTGTCACCCACCGCCTCGGCCGCACGGCGGTCGAACAGGCGCTCGCCGGCCGCGTTCATCATCATCACCTGCCCGTCGCCGTCCAGCACGACGATGCCGACGCCCACGGTGCCGATCAGCGCCTGCAACCGCGCCTCGCTTTCGCGCAGCCGGGCCTCGCGGATCCGCGCCTCGGTGACGTCGGCCGCGGTGATCACGCAGCCATCGCCCAGCCGGACGGTCTGGATCATCACCCAGATGTCGCGGCCGGCGCGATGGACCAGCTGATGGAAGCGCTCGGGGCGGCCGGTTTCGACCACGCTGCGGGCACGGCGGAAGATCTCTTCCTCGCCGGGCAGCAGGCTGCCCCGCAGGGAGTTGCCGATCACCTTTTCGGCACGCACCCCCGACAGCGCCTCGCCGGCTGCATTGATCATGCTGAGGCGCAGATCGGTCAGCCGCCCCGCCGCGTCGCGCTCGGTCACGTAGACGAAGACGGCGTTCAGCGAGGCGTCCAGAACGCCGGCGACGGTGGCATAGGCCTGCTCGATCTCGCGGCGCGCCGCCACATCGTCGGTGACGTCGCGCCCCGAGCCGCGATAGCCCAGGAAGCGGCCATCCGCCCCGAAGATCGGGTCGCCGCTGATCTCGATGGTGCGCATCTCGCCCTCGCCGCCGGCGACACGATAGGCGACGCGGCGGAAGGGCTGGCGGCGGGCGGCCACGGCATCATAGATCGCAAGTCCCGGATCATCCGGATCGGCCGCCAGCTCCCGCCGGCTCCGGCCGATGGCATGGTCGGCATCGAAGCCCAGACGCTCGATCCCGCCCGAGATTTCGGTGAACCGGCCATCGGCATCGGTCTGCCAGTACCAGTCGGCCGACAATTCGGTGATGGCGCGAAAGCGCGCCTCGCGCTCGCGAAGTTCCGCGGTGCGGATGGCGACCAGCCGCTCCAACTCGTCGGCGGCGGCCAGCCGGCGGGCATCGTCGCGCAGCCGCCGGTCCACCCGGTTCAGGATCAGATAGGCGAGCAGGGCCGCAATGACGGCCAGCCCCAGATGGCTGGCCCCCACCCACCAGGGCGACAACAGGTTCAGGCGGGCGATGAAGGCCGGGCCGGGGGTGACGTCGACGCGCCAGTGGCGGCCGTAGAAGGTGACGGGCCGGTAGACGCGCTGGCCCTTGAGGTCGGCCGAGCCGGTCAGCTGCAGGATCGCGCCGCCGGGATGGTCGGTGACGTCCGAGATGGTGACCATCAGCGTGTCGTCGCGCGACAACCCCAGGCTGAGCACGCGGTCCACCGCCAGCGACATGATCACCAGGGCATCGGCGGGTCCGTGCATGGCGCTGCGCACCGGCAGGGCCATGACCATGCCGGTCATCTCGCTGGCCGGGCCCGAGGGGCGCAGGATCAACGGCGCACTGAGGATGGCGGTGTCGGTGGTGAGGGCCAGTGCCGCCGCCTCGCGGATGGCGGGGTTGGTAACCAGATCCAGCCCGGTGGCCAGACCTTCGGCACCGGCCGGATGGGCATATTCGACGATCAGATGCTCCCCCGCACGGCCGGGCGCAATCGGCTGAACGCGAAAATCCTCGCGCCCCTCGCGCCGTTCCCGGGCCTGATAGGCGGCGAGGTCGGCGGCATCCACCCGCCGGACGAAGCCGAGCGCCAGGGCACCCGGCAGGTCGCGGCGAAAATCGATCGCCTCGGCGAACCGCCGGAAGCGGTCCTCGTCGAAGCTGCGCGTGCCCCCCGCCATCATGGCGCCGCGGGCGCCATGCAGGGTGTGCTCGATGATCTGCAGCCGGTCGCCGATGGTCTGGGCAGCCTCTGCAGCGGCCCGGTTCAGCTCCCGCGTGGTCTGGTACCGGTTCTCGTCGCGCTGAAGGTACCAGGCGTTGCCCGCGGCCAGAAGCCCGGCCAGCAGCACAAGCGCCGGCACGATGCGGACATAGGCGGGCCTGAGCATCCGCAGGCGGTGCCCCCCAGCTCCATCTCCGAACCAAGACCGACGCGCCATGCCGATGCCCCGCTCCTCTCGACCGCCTCCGCACTGCCGCCACAGG
The DNA here is from genome assembly GCF_002684955.1 of Tistrella sp. Classification (NCBI taxonomy): domain Bacteria; kingdom Pseudomonadati; phylum Pseudomonadota; class Alphaproteobacteria; order Geminicoccales; family Geminicoccaceae; genus Tistrella; species Tistrella sp. The sequence continues at coordinate 21,932 of NZ_NYWI01000058.1, forward strand.
CAGGCAGGCGTGTGTCTCGGGTTTGTAACCGATGAGCGGTTAAGAAATTCTCAGGAACCGGCGTGTTTTCTGCAGGGCGCCTCTTCAGCCGGCGCAAGCCTCGTGATAGAGCAGGGCCGGAGTTCTGAGGTGGTGGCCGGCATGAAGACGCGATATCGGGATGTGGTGATCATCGGCGCCGGTGCCGCCGGCATGATGTGTGCGGCCGAAGCCGGCCGGCGCGGCCGGCGGGGGCTGGTTGTCGACCATGCGCAGACCCCGGGCGAGAAGATCCGCATCTCGGGCGGCGGGCGCTGCAACTTTACCAATCTGAACACGGCGCCGCGCAACTTCCTGTCGCAGAACCCGCGGTTCTGCATCTCGGCGCTGTCGCGCTATAGCTGCCAGGATTTCATCGCCCTGGTCCGCCGCCACGGCATCGGCTTCCACGAAAAGACCCTGGGCCAGCTGTTCTGCGACCAGAGCGCGCAGCAGATCATCACCATGCTGACCGACGAGATGGCGGCCGGCGGGGCGGAACTCACCCTCTCGACCGGGGTGGAGACGGTGGAGGCGGCAGCCGATGGCGGTTTCCGGCTGCGGACCGGCAATGAGATGATCCACTGCGCCTCGCTCGTGATCGCTTCGGGCGGGTTGTCGATCCCCAAGATCGGCGCCACCGGCTTCGGCTACGACATCGCCCGGCAGTTCGGGCTGAAGGTGACCGAAACCCGGCCCGCGCTGGTGCCGCTCACATTCGGGCCCGAGGATCTGGCCCGGGTCAAGCCGCTTGCCGGGGTGGCGGTGGATGCGCGGGTGGCATGCGACGGCACCGGCTTCGACGAGGCGCTGCTCTTCACCCATCGCGGCCTCAGCGGTCCGGCCATTCTGCAGATCTCGTCCTTCTGGCGCGACGGGCGCGATATCGTGGTCGACATGGCACCGGGCGTCGACGTCTTCGACCTGCTGCGCCAGGCGCGCAGCGACAGCGGCCGTCAGGCGCCGGTCACGGTGCTCTCCCGCCTGCTGCCGCGCCGGCTGGCGCAGCGCATCGCCGAGGATCACGGGGTGGAGACCGCCCGGCTGGCGGATCTGGGCGACAGGCGCCTGAGAACGCTCGCCGATGCGGTGGGCGCCTGGCGGATCCGCCCGGCCGGCACCGAAGGCTATCGCACCGCCGAGGTGACGCTGGGCGGGATCGACACCCGCGAACTGGACCAGAAGACCATGATGGCCCGCAAACTGCCCGGCCTGCACTTCATCGGCGAGGTGGTCGACGTCACCGGCTGGCTGGGCGGCTATAATTTCCAATGGGCCTGGTCGTCGGGCTGGGCGGCGGGGCAGGTGGTGTAAGCCCCTGCCTTCAGGCCTCCACCAGTTCCTCCACCCGATTGCGCCCGCCGTTTTTGGCCGCATAAAGCGCGCGGTCGGCGCGTTCCAGGGCGGGGGTGAGGTCGGTGTCGTCGGCCGCGGGGAAGGCCAGGCCGATGCTGACGGTGATCGCAAGCCGTTCGCCCCCCACCAGGAAGCTGCCGTTTTCAACCGCGCGGCGAAGCCGGTCGGCGACGCCGCGGGCGGCATCGGGGTCGGCATGGCGCAGCAGGATCACGAATTCCTCGCCGCCGATGCGGGCGAGCAGGCTGTCTTCGGCCGGGCAGACATCGCGGATCAGATGGGCGAAGGTGGCCAGCACCAGATCGCCGCCGGCATGGCCATGGGCATCGTTGATCCGCTTGAACCGGTCCAGATCTGCGATCATCACCGCCAGCGGCCGGTTGCGGGTCAGCCAGCGGCGGGCGCCGTCCTGCAGGCCGCGGCGGTTGAACAGCCCGGTGAGCGGATCGATCCGTGCATCGCGCGCCAGATCGGCCCGGGCGCGTTCCCAGAGCATGCCGGCCGTGGCGATACAGGAAATCACCCCCAGCAGATTGTCGACCACCGAGACGATCACGACCGAGGCGGCCTCGGCGTCGCTCTCGGACCCGCCTCCCCACCAGGTGACGAGGGCGGAGACAAGGAAGCTGAGGCAGTAGAGGGCCACGCAGGCGGCCACCACCGTGCGCGACACCGGCCAGCTTCCGGGCAGCGCCGGATCGCGGCCGATGCCGCGCACGAGCACATGGGTGTCCAGGGCGTAGAGCACCGCCAGCAGCAGCAGGGTGACGGACACCACCGAAGTCGGCGGCCAGCCGAGCGTCATGCCGACGGCATAGTGCAGACCGGGGGCCACCCCGGCGACCAGCGCCGGCCCCCACCAGACCGGCCGGATCCGGTCGAAATAGCGGGTCCCCAGCCAGAAACAGGCGGGCGAAAGCCCGCAGAGCACGAACACCGCCCCGCCCTCCAGGGCCGGGGGATACCTGGCCGAAGACAGGAACATCATGCCGAGAAGCCCGAGGGTCAGAAGCACATAACCGACGGCCCAGAGCGCCAGCTCGGGCAGGCGACGATCGGCCAGCCAGAACAGGCTGAACACGATGGCGCCCGAGGCGTTGATGAACATGCTGCTCGCCAACAGGGTGTCGGGATCGAGGGGCATGACGGCCTCACCAGCGCCGGTTGTGGGGGTGTGGTCGCAGAGACACGGCAGAACATGCCGGTCTTCGGCTTATATCCCGCCCCGGGCAGCGAGGCCAGTGCGTTTCGCGACACTCCCGGCGGTTTCCCGATATCACAGGATCTCGCGCAACAGGGTTACCACGGCGGCACCGACCAGCACCACCAGCGCCGCCGGGCGATAATGGCGGGCATCGGCCCGGCGAAAGCCCGCCGCCCCGATCGCGCTGCCGCCGACCACCAGCGGCAGGGCGGCCGCCGACATCACCAGTTCCGGCCAGCCGATCAGCCCGGCGAACCAGGCGCTGGCGCAGCCGGTGACGGCGGTGAAGAAGAAGAACACCATCAGCGTCGCACGGATGATCCGCGGGTCGCGCTCCGCCGCCAGCATATAGGCGACCACCGGCGGGCCCGGCATGGCGGCAAGCCCGGTGAACAGCCCGGCGACCAGGCCCACGCCCAGCCGGGTGATGCGGGCGTGCAGCAGCCCGCCCTCGCCTGCGCCTTCGGCCCGGGGCGGGCGCCAGGCGGCGGCGGCCCCCAGCAGAACGATGCAGGCGATCACGATCCGGGTGATGTCGCCCGGCAGCGCCACCAGCGCCCAGGTGCCGAGCGGGGTGGCGACGGCAAGACCCAGGGTCAGCCAGCCCACCAGCCGCCAGTCCACCGCCCGCCGCTCGCGCACCGCATCGGCACTGCCGATCACCAGCTGGGTGAGCATCACCACCGGCACGATCATCGCCGGCGGCAACACCAGCCCCGCAAGCGGCACCGCGGCAAGCGCGAAGCCGAAACCGGTGAAGCCACGCAGCAGCCCGGCCACGAAGATGGCGAGGCCGGCGCCGGCGAGGTCGGCGGGGGAGAGGCTGAAGAGCAGGTCTTCAGCCATGGGGTCGCGAGGCAGGGCGCAGCGAGGCGGAGGAAGCAAGCACGGCGGATCGTCCCGGAAAGTGAGACGGCATCATCCGCCCTGTTGCCCCGCGCGGCAAGCCCTGCCCGCCCCTCAGGTCTCCCCGCACCTCACGCCGCCCGGAACACCGCATCCTTCAGCGGCACCGCCGGATCGGCGGCGCGGGGGCGGTCGATAACGAGGCCGGTGCCGATCAGGCGGCGGGCCATGGCGATGTCGCGGGGGGCGTTGAGGGCGATGACGGCGCAGAGGCGTTCGGCCGGATCCAGCCAGAGCAGGCTGCCACGGCCGGTCTCGGGGCTGCCGCGGCGGATGGGCTGCACCGCCATGTCGGGCAGGCTCAGGATCTGGAGGTTGAGGTCGTACTGGTCCGACCAGAACCAGGGGGTTTCGCCGGGCGGCACGGGCAGGTTCAGGATCGCGCGTGCCGCCGCCTCGGCCTGGAGATTGGCCATCTGCCAGCTTTCCAGCCGGGCGGCCGTGCCGAGGGCGGGGTGCGGGGTGCGGGCGACGTCGCCGATGGCGAAGATCGCCGGATCGTCGGTACGGCCGGCCGGATCGGTCAGGATGCCGTCGGCGGTGGCGAGGCCGGCGGCGCGGGCCAGATCGTCCTCGACCGTCAGACCGACCGCGACCACCGCCATATCGGCGGCCAGAACCGCGCCCGAGGCCAGATGCGCCGAGACGCCGCCATCGGCCGGGGTCAGCGAGACCGGGGCGTCGCCAAGGCGCAGATCCACCCCGCGGCGGGTGTGGAGATCGGCCAGGATGGCCGAAACCACGGGCGGCAGTACCCGGCCGCAGAGCCGGGGGCCCGCCTCGACCAGGGTGACGTCGAGCCCCGATTTGCGGGCGCTGGCCGCGACCTCCAGCCCCAGCCATCCGCCGCCGATCACGAGCAGGGAGCGGGACCGGGCCATGCGCGCACGGATGCCTTCGGCATCGGCGGCGGTGCGGATCGCGAAGATGTCGCGGCCGTCGGGGGCGAGCCCCGGCAGCGCGCGGGCGCGGCCGCCGGTGGCCAGGATCAGGGTTCCGTATGGCAGAACGTCGCCGGCATCGGTGGTGACCGTCTGCGCCGCCCGGTCGATGGCGGTGACGGTGGTGCCGAGGCGCAGCGTGATCGCCTGTTCGGCCGCGACCGCTTCGGACAGCACGACCAGCCGGTCGAAGGGGGTCTCGCCCAGCAGCAGGCCCTTGGAGAGGGCCGGGCGTTCATAGGGCGGCAGGGGTTCACGGCCGATCAGGGTGATGGGGCCGGTCGCGCCATGGCGCCTGAGGGCCAATGCCGCGGCCCCACCGGCCTGGCCGCCGCCGATGATCACGATCTGGCTCATCTTCATCTGCCTTTCAATTGGTCACGAGCGCGCGCGGGCGCCCGCTTTTGACCCTTGGCCTACTTTTGACCCCTGGCCCGCTTTTGCCCCATGGACACGGCAAGACCCTGGGGTATTGTGGCGGCTTGTTGCAGTGCAAGGGGGGCTGCCCCCGTTGCGGAACCACCGGATATCCCGAGACATGGCCGAGACCAGCGAGACCGCCCCGCCCGAAAAGCGCCGCCGCGCCCCCACGAAGCGTGTCAAGGACCGGCCTTTGACCGAGGCTGACTGGGTTGAGGCCGCGATCGACATCCTGGTCGACGAGAATGTCCGCGGCATTCAGCTGCACAAACTCTGCGACCGGCTGGGCGTCACCAAGGGCAGCTTCTACTGGCACTTCAAGAAGCGCAGCGACCTGCTGGCCGCCATGCTGAACACCTGGCGCAGCCGGATGACGCTGAACGTCATCCGCAGCGTCACCCGGGCGGGACCGGGCGGCATGGAACGGCTCCGCCACCTGCTTGCCCTGCCCCGCCGCCCGAAATCCCAGGCCTTCGCCGCGATCGAGACCAGCATCCGCGACTGGGCGCGGCGGGTGGAAATGCCGCGCAAGGCGATCTGGGAGGTGGACCAGATCCGCATGAGCTTTTTCGAGCAGATCTTTCGCGATCACGGCTTCGACGAGACCGAGGCGCGCAAGCGGTCCTATATCGCCTATTGCGCGATGATGGGCGACAGCGTGCTGCACAAGACGCTGGGCGACCAGGTGGCGGAGCAGGACTATATCGACAAGGTCATGGAGCTGCTGACGGCCCCCGCGGCGACGACACCGGACGGCGCCACCAGCAGCCCATCTCAGCCCTGAGGCGCCTCGCGCGCCAGATCCAGCGCCACGTCGACGATCATGTCTTCCTGGCCGCCGACCATGCGGCGCCGGCCAAGCTCGGTCAGGATGCGGCGGACGTCGACGCCATAGGTGGCGGATGCCGTCTCGGCATGGCGCAGGAAGCTGGAATAGACCCCGGCATAGCCGAGGCTCAGCGTCTCGCGATCCACCCGGACCGGCCGGTCCTGAAGCGGGCGGACCAGATCGTCGGCGGCATCCATCAGCGCATAGAGATCGCAGCCATGCGCCCAGCCATAACGGTCGGCGGTGGCGATGAACACCTCCAGCGGCGCGTTGCCGGCCCCCGCCCCCTGCCCCGCCAGCGAGGCATCGACGCGGATCGCGCCGCATTCGACCGCGACCACCGAATTGGCGACGCCGAGCGACAGGTTGTGATGGGCGTGGATGCCGATCTGGGTTTCGGGCGCCAGGACCTGACGGAAGGCACGCACCCGGTCGGCGACGCCGGCCATCGTCAGGGCCCCGCCCGAATCGACCACATAGACGCAATGGGCGCCGTAGTCTTCCATCAGCTTCGCCTGGGCCGCCAGCTTCTCGGGCGGGTTCATATGGCTCATCATCAGGAAGCCCGAGACGTCCATGCCCAGCTTGCGGGCATGGGCGATGTGCTGCTTCGCGATGTCGGCCTCGGTGCAATGGGTGGCGACCCGGACCGAGCGCACGCCGGCGGCAAAGGCCCGCTCCAGATCATGAATGGTGCCGATGCCGGGCAGCAGCAGGGTGGTAAGCTTCGCGTGGGTGATCACCGAAGCCGCCGCCTCGATCCAGTCCAGATCGGTGGTGCGGCCGAAGCCGTAATTGAAGGACGAGCCGGCGAGCCCGTCGCCATGGGCGATCTCGATCGCATCGACGCCGGCCCGGTCGAGCGCGGCGGCGATCGCCGTCACCTGATCCAGCGTGTACTGGTGACGGATGGCATGCATGCCGTCGCGGAGCGTGACGTCCTGGACGTAGAGGCGCAAGGGCTCGGTGGTCGCCGTGCTGTCGGTCGCAATGATGTCGGTCATGGGTCAGGCTGCCTTCTCGCGCCGCAGGTCGACCAGGCGTTCGGCGGTTTTCAGCGCCGCCGAGGTCATGATGTCGAGATTGCCGGCATAGGCCGGCAGATAATGGCCGGCGCCCTCGACCTCGAGGAAGACGCTGACCTTGAGGCCGGTGGCCGCCTCGGCAACGCCGGGGATGCGGAGCGGGGCGTTGTCGCCGATCACCTCGAACTGCACCGCCTGCTTCAGCCGATAGCCGGGGACATAGGCCTGAACCTCGGCCACCATCTTCTCGATCGCCGCGCGGACCGCCTCGCGGTCCTGGGTCTGCGCCAGGCAATAGACCGTGTCGCGCATGATCAGCGGCGGCTCGGCCGGGTTCAGCACGATGATCGCCTTGCCGGCACCGGCACCGCCGACCTCGCGGATGGCACGCGAGGTGGTCTCGGTGAATTCGTCGATATTGGCACGGGTGCCGGGGCCGGCCGAGCGCGAGGAAATCGAGGCCACGATCTCGGCATAGGTCACCGGTGCAACGCTCGCCACCGCCGCCACGATCGGGATGGTGGCCTGGCCGCCGCAGGTGACCATGTTGACATTGGGGGCATCGCGCATGGCATCCAGATTGACCGGCGGCACCACATAGGGGCCGATGGCGGCCGGGGTGAGGTCGATCACCTGCTTGCCGTCGGCCTGAAGCAGCCGGTCGTGCCGGGCATGGGCGCCGGCCGAGGTGGCGTCGAAAACGATGCCGATCTCAGGATAGACCGGCAGGGCCTGCAGCCCCTCGATGCCGTCATGGGTGGTGGCGACGCCGAGCCGTGCGGCCCGCTTCAGCCCGTCGCTCTCGGGGTCGATGCCGACCATGGCCGCCATCTCCAGCGTCTTCGACATGCGCATGATCTTGATCATCAGATCGGTGCCGATATTGCCCGAGCCGATGATGGCGCATTTGACCTTGGTCATGGGTATCAGTCTCCGAACACGAAGGAAAGCGGCGCGAAGCCCTGGATCTCGACGGTGCAAACGTCGCCCGCGGCCACCGGCACCATGGGGCCCAGGGCGCCCGAGAGCACGATGTCGCCCGCCTCCAGCGGCCGGCCGAGTTCCGCCATGCGCCGGGCCAGCCAGAGCGTGGCGTTCAGCGGATGGCCGAGACAGGCGGCGCCGACACCGATCGAGGCCGGACGGCCGTTCAGGCTCAGCACCATGCCGCCCAGGCGCAGATCGACATCGCCGATCCGGCGGGGTTCGGTGCCGAGCGCGAAGCCCCCGCCCGAGGCATTGTCGGCGACGGTGTCGGCGAGGCGGATGTTCCAGGCGGCAATGGCGCTGTCGACGATTTCGACCGCGGCATAGGCGCAATCGATCGCCCCGGTCAGCCGGGTGAGCGAGATCTGCGGATCATCGATCCGCCGGCCGATCACGAAGGCGATTTCGGCCTCCACCTTGGGCTGCATGAAACGGCGGAGCGGTACGACATCGCCTTCGCCGAAGGCGTAATCGGCCCAGATCGTGCCGAAATCGGGCTCGCCCACGCCCAGCTGATCCTGCACGGCCTTCGACGTCAGGCCGATCTTGGCGCCGACCGGGCGGCGGCCGGCCTCGATCCAGCGGGCGGTGTTCAGCGCCTGCACGGCATAGGCGGCCTCGACATCGGTGATGCCATGGGTCTCGCGCACCGGCGGGATCTGGGTCAGGCTCTCGCGCGCGGCGAAGATCGCCGCGGCCGCAGCCTGGATATCGGGGGTGATCTGGGTCATTCTGCGGCTTCCGCTGCGGCCTGCCAGCCATTGCGGCGGGCGAAGGCGGTATGGGTGGTGCGTTCGGCCCGGAAGGCCGCGAGATATTCGGCGACCAGCCGGTCGGCCAGCTCGCGCACGGGGGTGACGCGATCGGCCGCCCCCACGCCCTGGCCGGCGCTCCAGACGTATTTCCAGGCCTTCACGCCCGAATGCATGTCGCCCGAGAAATCGATCCTGGCCTCGGCCTTCATGGCATCGAGCGGGATGCCGGCCTTTTCGATCGAGGCCCGCATCCAGTTGCCGAGCGCGCCGGTGATGGCGCGCGACGCCACCAGATCCTCCATCCGGCTGTCGACCACCATGGCGCGGTAGTCGTCGGAGACCAGGCTTTCGGGGGTGGCGATGAAGCGGGTGCCCATATAGGCGAAATCGGCGCCGAGCAGTTCCACGGCGCGAACGCTGCGGCCATGGCTGATCGCACCGCCGACCACGATCGGCCCGTCGAAGAAGCTGCGCACCTCGTCGATGAAGGCGAGCATGGCATATTCGCCGGTATGGCCGCCGGCACCGGAACAGACCAGCACCAGCCCGTCGGCGCCCTTGTCGACCGCCTTGCGGGCGAAGCGCGCCGAATTGACGTCGGCGAAGACCAGGCCGCCATAGCCGTGCACCGCATCGGTCACCCGATGCGGGCCGCCGAGCGCGGTGATCACGATGCCGGGGCGGAACTCCTGCACCAGCGCGATCTCGTCGTCGAAACGGCCATAGCTCTGATGGGTGATCATGTTGAAGGCCCAGGGCGCCGGCCGCTCCCCGGCGGCACGCGCGGCATCCAGCCGGGTGGCGATGTCGGTGAACCAGGCCCGCAGATCGTCGATCGTCCGGCCATTGGGCCCGGGCAGCGAGCCCATCAGCCCGGCCCGGCAGGCCTCCACCACAAGATCGGGCCCCGAGACCAGGAACATCGGCGCCACGATCACCGGCAGGCGCAGCTGGTCTTTCAGCGATGCAACCTGGCTTGCCACGTCATTGGTCATTCTTTATCTCCGGTTGCAGATGGCGCGGGTCAGCCGCGCTTGCGCCGGCCGCCGCCGCGCACCTCCAGCCCGCCATCGGAGGGCAGGATCACCGCGGTCATGAAGCGCGAGGCGCTGCGGCTGGCGAGCAGGACATAGGCATCGGCATGGTCTTCGGGCTCGGACAGGAAGCCCAGCGGCACGGTCTTGGCCACCATGCGGTCGAAGCCCTCGATCGCATCCAGACGCGTGGCCTCCGCCCCGGCCGAGGCGAGACCGCCAAGCCCGGTGCGGGTGCCGCCGGGGGCGACGGCATTGACCCGGATCTCGGGCGCCAGCTCGAAGGCGAGCTGGCGCACCGTGCCGACCAGCGCATGTTTCGAGGTGACGTAGAGCACCCCGCCGCCGCCGGCATAGAAGGACGAGGAGGACAGCGTGAAGACGATCGACCCGCGCGTGGCCCGAAGCGGTTCCAGCGCCGCCCGCGCGGCCAGCAGATAGCCTTTGACGTTGACGGCGATCAACTCGTCGAAACGCGCGGCGATTTCGGGCCCGGTCTGGTCTTCGAACGGCACCGAGAAATCGTAGACGCCGGCATTGGGCACCAGCACGTCCAGCCTGCCGAAGCGCTCGACGACCGTGGTTACCGCGCGGAGATTGTCGTCCCAGGACCGGACATCGCCGATCACCGGGGCCACCCGGTCGCCATGCGCGCGGACCAGATCCTCGGCATCAGCCGCAGAGCGCACAAGCACGCCGACTTGCGCACCCTCGGCCACGAAACGGTCGACCACCGCCCGGCCGATGCCCTTGCCGCCGCCGGTGACCAGCGCCGCCTCGCCTTCCAGGGCCCTGCCCGTCATCACGCCGTCCTCCCAAAGTTTGGATAAGGTCTGTCAGAAGAAGGTGTTGAGGTTCTTGGACAGCAGGATGTTCTGCACGATCAGGATCCGCCGTTCGGCGATGGTGATCCGCCCGTCCTCCAGCTTCAGCAGGTCTTCGCGGCGACCATGGATGACGTCCTGGTCCTTTTCGTTGCGATTGCGCACGTTCTCGAAGCACGAGAAAGCCCGCACCAGACCGGGGGTGCCGGTCTCGATCGCCTCGATGTTGGTCACGATGTGCAGATGCCGCGTCGCCGGGTTGTCGGCCCAGGCCGAGGGCTGTTCATAGCGGGCGACGCGGACCCTGAGCATGGCGAAATCATCGTCGAAATAGGACATCTCGCCATCGGTCCAGGGCCCGCGCTGATCGCCGCGTTTGCGGGTCTCCATCGCCGGCATCCAATAGCGGATGCCGGGGTCGAGCAGGGTCAGCCAGTCGGCATAGGCCTCGCGGTCGAGCAGCCGTGCCTCGCGGTAATAGAAGCGCTCGATGCGGCGGAGCAGCTCGTCGGCGACGGGGGTTTCGTCCAGCATGGGAACGGTTTGCACGGTCATCCTCGCCTCCCTCACTCGGCCGCCTGGGGCAGCGGTTTGGCCGGCGGCGCGGTCTCGGCGCGCTGCAGATCGCCCCAGCTGTCGAAGCGCATGAATTCGGCCCAGCGCTTGTAGAACTGGCGCTGATTGGCGTCGTTGAGCGAGCCGTGATGGATATGGCCGGGCAGGCTTGACTCGGCCCAGCCGCTGTCCTGGCCCAGGCCGTAATGCAGCTTCTGATGCCGGGTCACCCAGCCCTGATTGGCCTTGGTGCAGTATTCCCAGTTCTCGCCATCATCCATTTCGAACACGCCGCCCGGCGAGAAGGTGATCATGGTGCCCTTGCGGTAAAGCTCTTTGATCCGCTCGGGCATGTTCCTGTTCACCAGCGTCCAGGTGTAGAGGTCGATCCGGTCCGGCCCCTTGGGATGCCAGACGCGGAAGGTCGCCTGGCCGGGCAGGAACGAGAAATTGGGGAAGACGGTGCAGGACGACACGGCCCCCACCATCCGCGCCCTGACCTCGCCCAGCCGCGCCTTGACCGCCTCGTAGCGGCCCAGCACATAGTCGTTCAGCTCGGGAAAGCCCAGCGTGCGGGTGTTGCCGACCTTGTCGAGATTGGTCTCGATGCCATGGCCGTAGACGCTGGCCTGGAAGGCGCGTTCGTCATAGCGCGAGCCCAGATCGACGGCCCCGCCCAGGATCGCCTCGGCACCCGATTGATGGGTCCAGAAGGCATGCAGGATGTCGCCGACGAAGTTCTCGGCCGGGAACTTCCAGTTGCACTCGACGGTGGACTTGACGCAGCCGCCGATGAATTCGGTGCCGCCCTCGTCATTGTCGAGCATGACGTCGAGATACCAGGTGAACGGCCCGAAATAGTCTTCAAGCGACGGCGCCTCGGGATCGAAGGTGCCGAAGACCAGGCCCTTGTAGCTCGCGACCTGGGCGACCGGGGTCAGGCCGATCTCGGATTTCTGAAAGCCGGGATCCTTGTCATAGACCTTGCCGTCGGTGCCGTTCAGCCGGCCGTCGATGCCGAAGGACCAGCCGTGATAATTGCAGATGAAGCCGCGGGCCTTTTTGCCGCTGTCCACCATGCACACCCGGTTGCCGCGATGCGGGCAGGAATTCAGATAGGCGCCGATGCGGCCATTGCGCTGGCGGACGACGATGACGTCGTCCTCGCCCATATAGGTGCGCACGAAATCGCCGGGATTGGGGATCTGGCTTTCATGGGCCAGGAACAGCCAGGCCCGGCCGAAAATCTGCCGAAGCTCGGCTTCATAGATCGCGCGGTCGATGAAGACCCGGCGATCGACCTGGGCGCGGCTGTCGTCGACCAGATCGGCGAAATCGGGATAGCTGCCGGCCTTGGGGTAGACCGGCTGCATGTCGGGGCGCGCCTTGGCGTCGCACATGACTTGTTCCTCCGAAGGGCGGACCGGATGGGAGAGCTTGTGTTTTTTGTGGCGCAGGCGCGCGTTTCGGGACCGTTCAGCCGAGGCTGGCGAAAACCGCGCCGTCGCGCAGTTCGGCCGCATAGGCGCGGAGCTTTCCGCAGCCCGCCGGGGCGTTGTGGACACTGCCGTCGGCCAGGTCGAATTCGGCGAAATGGACAGGGCAGACCACCCGGCCATCCTCTACCCAGCCCTTCGACAGCGATTCCTCGGCATGCGGGCAGGTGTCATCGAAGACATGGACCACGCCGTCGACCAGGGTGGCGGCCAGCGGCTTGCGGCCGTCGATCTCGATCTTCAGCACTTCGCCTTCGGCAAGATCGGCCGCATCGCAAAGACGGATCAGGGTGGTATCGGTCATGGGGGGCGTCTCCTCAGGCGGCGGCGAGTTCGGCGAAGCCGAGGCCGGTGATCCAGCCGGGGACCGGCAGATAGTCGATCACCCGGGCCTGGCTGCCGCCGACCGCGCCCATGGCGCAGATGAAGGTGCGGATTTCCATGGCGCCATTGCCGCCCTGTTCCAGGATGGTGGCGTCGTCGAGCGCGATCAGCGCCTCGGCATCGCCGCGGGCGACGCAATCCAGCACCATCCGGTCGAAATCGGGGTTGATGCGGCCCATCTCGGCGGTGCCGACCCAGTGCGAAATACCGCCCGAGCCGATCACCACCACCCGCTCGTCACCGGCATGGCTTGCCACCGCCCGGCCGATCTGGCGGCCCAGATCGAAGGCGCGGCGCTTGTGGATATAGGGGTCGACGCCGCAGGCCAGCATCACCGGCACGGTCTTCACCCCGGCATTGGGGGCGATCAACAGCTGGTGCGGGATGGCGATCGAATGATCGACCTGCATCGACCGGCCGACCGTCCAGTCGAAGCCCTCGGCGAAGCCCTGTTCGGCGATGTGGCGGGCGAGATCGCTATGGTTCTCGATCGGGCCGCGCTTCAGCCCGGGCAGCTGGTCGATCGGGCCGTCGACCTCGCCGGTCGCGATCACGTATTGCGGCAGGCAATCCGTGCCGAACAGGATGTAATGGTCGCAGCCGATGATGATGGCGGTGGTGGCCTGAAGCTCGCCGATCCGGCGAGCGATCGCAGCATAGGCGCCATAGACCGCGGCCGCCTCGGCCTCGCTCGCAGCCTTGGGGGCGGCATACATCACGGGGTCGTGGGGGACGACGAAACCGCCGACGATCCGGCTCATGACGGGGCTCCTTCGGTCGGGGTGGCGCCGTGCTGGTTCTGCACGGCGTGGCCCTGCATGGCGCGAATATAGTCGGGGTTGCACCGGCCGGCCTGGAGCCAGAAGCCCCAGGTCAGCATGGTGTTGACGCCGAGATCGGCCAGCGCGCGGACGTCGTAGTCGCGCACCAGCGCCTTTTCCTCGGCGCTCAACCGATAGCGGGCGAGGTATTTTTCGGCATCGGCGGCAAAGGCCTCGCGGTTCTGCCGGCTGGTCGACAGGTCGTAGAGCAGCTTTTCGAGCACGTCGCGGCTCATGGGCATGGCCCTCCTTCACGCCGGATCAGTCGCGGGCCATGAATTCGGTGACGAGATCCAGGAAACGGGCCTCGCGCTCGATCTGCACCCAGTGGCCGCACTGGCCGAAGGAATGCAGCTCCGAATTCGGCACCGAGCGGTGCATGTCGAGCGCGCGTTCGAACGGCACCACCCGGTCTTCGCGGCCATGCAGGATCAGCGCGCGGTGCGGCAGGGTGGCCAGCGCCTTGAGCGGAATGCCGCGCACGGTGGGCCGCTCATCGCCCGCAGGCGCCGGCATCAGCTTGCGGAAGGCTTCGAGCGCACCCGGCTGGGTGGCGGCCTCGAACCGGCGCTGGATCAGCTCGTCGGTGATGATGCTGTCGTCATGGGGGAAGAAGCTGACCGCATGGCGCATGCCCTCGATCGTGCCGTCGAACTCCAGCTGGGCGCGCAGGCCGTCGGTCATCGGGAATTCGCCGCAGGGGGTGCCGAGCAGCACCAGGCGGTCGATGCGGGTCGGATGCGACAGCGCGGTCGCAAGGCCCAGCGCGCCGCCGAAGGAATTGCCGACCACGCCGACCTTCTCCAGGCCCAGCGCATCCAGGATGCCGATGAAATGCGCGACCCAGAGCTTGATGTCATAGCGCGCATCGGGCTTGAGTTCGGTCATGCCGAAGCCGGCGATATCGGGGGCGACGACATGGAAATTGCGCGCCAGTTCGGGGATCACTTTCGACCAGTTGGCCGCGGCCGAAACGCCGGCGCCGGACCCATGGAGCAGCACCACCGGGCGGCCCTGGCCGGCCTCGTGCAGATTGGTGCGATGATCATGGGCCTGGATGGTGCGGGTGACGACCTGGATGGTGGCAGGGGCCTGGGCATTCATCGGTGCGGTTCCTTTTCAGTACCTTAAGGTATGGAAGAGACGCAACCCCATGGTCGGGGGCATGACAAGGGGCAGGATCGGCTAGCGCATCAGCTGCGGCAGGGCCAGCGACAGCCAGGGCACGAACAGGATGAGGGCGAGACGGACGACATCGGCGGCGATGAAAGGCATGACCCCGCGGAACACCGAGGCCAGCCGGACATCGGGCAGCACCGCGCGCAGCACGAAGACGTTGAGGCCGATCGGCGGGGTGATCAGGCTGATTTCGGTCACGACAACCACCACGATGCCGAACCAGATCAGGTCGTAGCCGAGGCTCGCGACCAGGGGATAGAACACCGGCACGGTCAACAGCATCATCGACATGCTTTCCAGCACGCAGCCCAGCACCAGATAAACGCCGATGATCGCCAGGATCACCACCAGCGGTGGCACGTCCATGGCCCCGATCCAGGCGACCAGCGCCTGAGGAACGCTTGCGACATTGATCAGATTGGCGAAGAGGAAGGCGCCGATCAGGATCGCGATCAGGGCGACGGTGGTGTGGGCGGCATCGGTCAGCGCATCGCGGACCATCGCCAGGCTGGCCCGGCCGCGGGCGGCGGTGATGAGCAGGGCGCCGACCGCGCCGATGCCGGCGCTTTCGGTGGGCGAGAAGAACCCGCCATAGATGCCGCCCATCACGATGACGAACAACAGACCCGTGGCCCAGACATCGCGCAGCGCCTTCAGCCGATCGCGCAGCGGCATCCGCTCCGCCGCAGGCCCGGCCTTGCGGTCGAGGGTGGTGACGGCGACGACCGCCGCCGCATAGAGCAGGATGCCGACCACACCCGGCAGAAGCCCGGCGATGAACAGCTGGCCGATATCGGTCTCGGTGAGGATGCCGTAGAAGACCAGCGCGATCGAGGGCGGGATCAGGATGCCCAGCGTGCCGCCGGCCGCGATCGAGCCCGAGGCCAGCGCATCGCTGTAGCCGTATTTCTTCATCGGCGGATAGGCGACCCGCGACATGGTGGCCGCGGTGGCGAGGCTTGAGCCGCAGACCGCCCCGAAGCCGCCGCAGGCGACGACGGTGGCGACCGCGAGCCCGCCGCGACGATGACCGACCAGGGCATGGCAGGCCCGGTAGAGTTCCTCGGCGATGCCCGAGCGGCTGATGAAGGCGCCCATCAGGATGAACAGCGGGATGACCGCGAATTCATAGGTGAGCACCGTCTCGGTGGCGATGATGCCGATCTGCGACAGCGCCGGGCCGATGCCCTGATAGACCGCGAGCCCGCCGATGCCGACCAGGCCGGTGGCGGCCGCAATCGGCGTGCGCAGCAGCAGCAGCGCGAACAGGATCAGGAAGGCGATGGTGACGATCATCCGACCTGCTCCGCTTTGCCGGCCCCGGGTGCGAGGCTACTGCCGGTAACGGTCAGCCAGCCGCGGGCGAGATGGCCGGCAAAGGCCAGCCACGCCAGCACCGCCAGCGCATAGAGCGGCACATGCTTCGCAACCGGCAGGAAGAGGAAGGTTTCGCCATAGGCCATGGAGGTGCCGGCCTGGCGGGTGATCCAGGCGGCGACCAGCCCCCAGAACAGCGCCTCCACCAGCCAGACCAGAGCGCCCCGAACCGCATCGAAACGCGGCCAGCGCCGATAGCGATCCTCCAGCAGGTCGATCGCGATATGGCCGCGATGCAGCTGGGTGGCGTAGAGCCCGGCATAGGTGGCAAGGCCCAGCAGCACGCCGATCATCTCGTAGGCGAAGCCCAGCGGCTCGTTGAACAGCACCCGGCCGGCGACGTCGACGAAGGTGACCAGGGCCATGAGCATCAGCGTGGCCATGGCGATCCGGTCGGTCAGGCCGCGCACCATGCGGATCAGGGCGGTCATGGCCTCAACTGCCCCCGCTGCGGGCCAGTTCGGCGCGGTAGAAGTTGAGCGCGCCGCCGCCGTCGATGCCGAGCTTCGCGGCCTGTTCCAGCCACGCCACCTCGGCCGGCTGGAAAGCGGCCTTCAACTCGGCAAGGAAGGCCGGGCTGGCATCGCGATAGGCATCGCCCAGTTCGGCCTTGATGGCCTCACGCGCGATCAGATCGTGTTTGTGCCAGAGGGCGCCCATCTTTTCCGACAGCGTCTCGCCCGACAGCTTCAGGATGGCGGCACGGTCGGCTTCCGAGATCTTCTCCCACTTCGCCTTGTTGACGATCACGAAGGCGGCGTTGGAATAAAGCCCGCCGGGAATGCGGGTGACATGCTTCACATACTGTTCGACCTTGAAACCGGTCACCAGCTCGTCGGAAATCGCGGTGCCGTCGATGATGCCGCGGGAGAGCATCTCGCGCAGTTCACCCAGCGATCCCGAAACCGGCACCGCGCCCACATCCTTCAGCACCCGGCCGACGGTGGGGGTGGGCACGCGGATCTTCTGCGCCTTGAGATCGGCCAGGCTTTCGACCGCGGTCTCACGCATATGGATGTTGCCGCCCGAGGTGACGTGCATCGCCAGCGTCACGACATCGCCCTGCATGCCGATCGGCGCGAAATAATTCTCCCAGAGCCGCCAGAAGGCGACCGAGCTTTTGCCGGCATCCTCGGTGATGAAGGGCAGTTCCACCATTTCGGTCAGCGGAAACACGCCGGGGGTGTAGCCGTGGGGGCCCCAGGCAAGATCGGCGACCCCGTCGACCACCGCCTGATAATTGCGGTTCGGCGGCGCGATCGGCTTGGCCGAGGGCTCCACCTTCACCCGGCCTTCGGTGGCCGCCTCGATTTCGGCGAACCAGGGATACAGACCCTCGGTCTGCGACCAATGGCCGGTCGGGAACCACTGGTTGTAGCGCAGCACCACCGGCTCGGCCATGGCCGCCGCGGTCATCGCGATCACGGCGCCGGCGGTGGCGAGACCAAGTCTGAGGCCGGCGCGTTTGAGACCCTGCATCTTCATGGACAGTCCCCCCTGTTGCTGATGCCCACAGTACTCTTTGGTATGTTGAGGGCAAAGTTCGGTGTGCCTGGTCTGGCAGCCTGTCGGCAGCGATCGTCACGCGGATGGAAAGGTGGATCCCCGCCTGCGCGGGGATGACGGCTTTTGCCGTCTGGACCGGAGGTCGACGTCATCGCCGCGACCACACGGGCTCCTTGAAAAAAAGCTTCGTCATTCCCGCGAAGGCGGGAATCCACCTTCATGCCGCACCGGTCAGGCCGCAGCCTCGGCCGCTTCCGCCGCCTGGCGGCGGAGCGCGATGCGGTCCAGCTTGCGGGCCGGGGTCAGCGGCAGATCCTCGATCAGGCGGATCTCGGCCGGGACCTTGTAGGCGACCAGCCGCGCCTTGCAATGCGCCACCAGCTCCGCCACGCCGGTCGGGGCATAGGGATCGACCACCACGAAGGCGATGATCCGTTCACCCGACCGCGCATCGGGCAGGCTGACCACGCCGACGCCCCGCACATCCGGATGCTGGTGGATGACCTCTTCCACCTCGCGCGGGAAGACGTTGAAGCCCTTGACCAGGATCACGTCCTTCTTGCGGTCGGTGATGGTCAGGAAGCCTTCGGCATCGACAAAGCCGATATCGCCGGTCAGCACCCAGCCGTCGCGGATGGTGGCTGCCGTCTCGTCCGGGCGGTTGCGGTATCCGGTCAGCGCGTGCGGCCCGCGCACGCAAACCTCGCCCGCCTCGCCCGTCGGCAGTTCCCGCGACCAGTCGTTCAGGTCGGCGATGCGGATGTCGACATCCGGCACCGGCTTGCCGACCGAGCCGGCCTTGCGGCCGAAACTGTCGGTATTGACCGCGATCGGCGCGATCTCGGTCATGCCATAGCCTTCGGCGATATCGACCCCGGTCCGGTCTTTCCAGCGCTTCAGCACCTCCACCGGGAAGGGCGCGCCGCCGCCGCCGCAGACCGCGAGCGAGGAGAGGTCGGCGGTTTCGAAATCCTGCGCCGCCATCAGCCCCTGATAGATCGCCGGCGGCCCGCCGCCGAAGACCGTCACGCGATGACGCGCGATCAGATCGACGACATGATCGGGCTGAAAACGATCGGGGATGACCAGGGTCGCCGCGGCATGGACGGGATTGCCAACCCCGAACAGCCAGCCATAGATGTGGAACATCGGCGCGACCGGCAGCCAGACCTCGCCCTGGGCGCGGGTCGGCCAGCCCCAGTCGATGCGCAGGATCGCATCCATCATCGCCCGATGGCTGTGGATGATGGCCTTGGAAATGCCGGTGGTGCCGCCGGTGAACATCAGCGCGGCCGGCGCCTCGGGGGATACGGCGCGTGGGGTCCAGCCAGGCCCGCGGGCGGCCAGAGCCTCAGGGGTAAAGTCGCCCTCGCCCAGCACCAGGACCTGATGGCCGAAGCGGGGCATCAGCGCGCGGGCGGCCTCCGCCGTCTCGGGCACCGTCAGCACCAGCGCCGGCTCGGCATCGGCGAACAGCGGCTCCAGCGCCGGCGCGGGATAGAGCGGGTTCAGCAGCACCGGCGTGGCGCCGGCATACAAGACTGCAAAGTATGCGATGTGATACTCGATCCCGTTCGGGATCAGCAGCACCACGCTGCGGCCACCAAAACCCGCTTCCTCGATCCAGCCTGCGAGTTCCGCCACCGCGCGGCCCTCGGCCGCATAATCCAGGCTGCGCCCGCGGTGGATGAGTGCCGTTGTTTCAGCATGTTGGGTGACGGCGTGGTCGAAGGCCGCCAGCACGGACCCGAAGGCCGGCCGGGGCTCGCCACGGCCGTGAACGACCGGAGCCTGCGACGTCATTTCGTCCTCCCTGCGTCGCTGTTCGTTGCACAAGGAAGTACCGTGACGCCGGCATCGAGTCAATACCTCTTGGTATGGAACCGCCAGCCTCTCACGAAACCCGCGCCCGCGCTTTGATCCAGATCAAAAATATCGCGGCCTGACGTCGCAAATGCGCGTTTGGTCAAACCCGCCCGTGCCGCGTCTGCGGGGATGTCGCGACCATGTCACCGGCGGGGGGCGGCAAGAATTCGCCCCGCTCTCTCAAAGAGTTGTGCGACGGCGCGACCGGATGACGCAGCCGCCGGACGGGCCCTTTTCTCTACGTCCGGTAGCACGCGCCTGCGACAGGGCTGCGACATTGCGGCGGTTGAGGCATGGGCGCCGGCGGGTCTTGGATGGCGCTGCCGCGACAGGCTGCCCGCCCCACCTTGCCGAAGCCGTGTCGCGGGCAACCTTATGGTCCAGGCGTCGTTCCGACGATGTCTCACCGCCCGTTCGAGCCCGGGACCATCTTCCGAGGAGGAGTGTCATGGCATCGACCGATCTGCCGCGCCGCCGCCCCGCCGATCGCGGCCAGGCATCATCCGACGGAGGCGGCCATGTTTGACCAGGCCGACGCCGTTCTCCTGGCGCGCATCCAGTTCGCCTTCACCGTGTCGTTCCACTTCATCTTCCCCGCCTTCTCCATCGGCCTCGCCAGCTATCTGGCGGTGCTGGAGGCGCTGTGGCTGAAGACCGGGCGCACGGTCTATCTCACCCTGTTCAAATACTGGCTGAAGATCTTCGCCCTCGCCTTCGGCATGGGCGTGGTGTCGGGCATCGTGATGTCCTACCAGTTCGGCACCAACTGGTCGGTGTTCTCCGACAAGGCCGGGCCGATCGTCGGGCCGCTGATGGCCTATGAGGTGATGACCGCCTTCTTCCTGGAAGCCGGCTTCCTGGGCGTGATGCTGTTCGGCATGAACCGCGTCGGCCGCGGGCTGCATTTCGCGGCGACCCTGATGGTCGCGATCGGCACCTTCATCTCGGCCTTCTGGATTCTCTCGGCCAACAGCTGGATGCAGACCCCGGCCGGCTTCTCGATCAACGAGGTCGGGCAGTTCGTGCCGGAAAGCTGGCTGGAGATCATCTTCAACCCCTCCTTCCCTTACCGGCTGGCCCATACCGTGCTGGCCGCCTATCTGACCACCGCGCTGGTGGTCGGTGCCGTCGGCGCCTGGCATCTGCTGCGCGACCGCCGCAACGAGGCGGCGCGGGTGATGTTCTCGATGGCGACCGGGCTGGTGATGGTGGCGGCGCCCATCCAGATCTTCGCCGGCGACATGCACGGGCTGAACACCCTGGAACACCAGCCCGCCAAGGTGATGGCCATGGAGGGCCATTTCGAAAGCCATCCCGACGGCGCGCCGCTGATCCTGTTCGGCATTCCCGATCAGGAGGCGGGCGAGGTGCGCCACCAGATCGCCATCCCCAAGGCATCGTCGCTGATCCTGAAGCACGATCCGGATGCGCCCCTCGACGGGCTGGAGACGGTGCCGCGCGAGGACTGGCCCTATGTGCCGATCGTGTTCTGGTCGTTCCGCATCATGGTCGGGCTGGGCTTTCTGATGCTGGCGCTGGGCGGCTTCGCCCTGGTCCAGCGGCTGCGCGGCCGGCTGCATACCTCCCGCGCGCTGCACCGCTTTGCGCTGGCCATGGGCCCGTCGGGTTTCGTGGCGGTGATCGCCGGCTGGGTGACCACCGAGGTCGGCCGTCAGCCCTTCACCGTCTATGGCCTGCTGCGCACGGCGCAGTCCGCCTCGCCGCTGGAAGCGCCTGCGGTCGCGACCTCGCTGCTGATCTTCATCGTGGTCTACTTCATCGTCTTCGGCAGCGGCACGCTCTACATCCTGAAGCTGATGCACAAGGCGCCGCAGACGGCCACCCCCGATCAGGCCCGCGACGACGAGACCGAGGAACACCAGCCGGTGCGCGCCGCCGGCATCACGCCGGCACCCGCCGTCCATGCCGGCCGCGCGATCGGCAGCCGTCACGGCCCCGGCGCCCATGCCTCACCCACCCGCGAGGAGAGGTGATCCGATGATGACCGGTTTCTTCGATCTGCCCACCATCTGGGCCTTCGTCATCGCCTTCGCCGTCTTCGCCTATGTGGTCATGGACGGTTTCGATCTGGGGCTCGGCATCCTGTTTCCGGCCTTCGCGCCGGGGCCCCATCGCGACCGGGTGATGAATTCGGTCGCCCCCGTCTGGGACGGCAACGAAACCTGGCTGGTGCTGGGCGGCGGCGGGCTGATGGCGGCCTTCCCGCTCGCCTACGCGATCATCCTGCCGGCGCTTTATGCCCCGATCATCGCCATGCTGCTGGCGCTGATCTTCCGCGGCGTCGCCTTCGAATTCCGCTGGCGCGACGCCCGCCACCGCCGGGCCTGGGATGTCGCCTTCACCGCCGGATCGATCGTGGCGACGCTGGCCCAGGGCATCACCCTCGGCGCGCTGCTTCAGGGCATCGCGGTCGAGGGGCGCAGCTATGCCGGCGGCTGGTGGGACTGGCTCACCCCCTTCAGCCTGCTGGTCGGCGTCAGCCTGGTGATCGGCTATGCGCTGCTGGGCGCCACCTGGCTGGTGATGAAGACCGACGGCGTGCTGCAGCTGCAATGCCGCAGCCTGGCGGTCCGGCTGGGCATCGCGACGCTCGTCTGCATGGCAGCGGTGAGCGCGGCGACGCCCTTCCTGTCGGGCGCCTATTACGAGGCCTGGTTCGCCTGGCCGCGGGTGCTGTTCACGGCGCAGGTGCCGCTGCTGGTGCTGATCTGCGCCGCCGCCTTCTTCCACGGGCTTCGCCGCGACCACGACTACACCCCCTTCCTGATGGCGCTGGCCCTGTTCGCCCTCGGCCTCGCGGGGCTGGGGGTCAGCATCTTCCCGCATGTGGTCCCGCAGGCGGTGACGATCTGGGAGGCGGCCGCCCCCGAGGCGAGCCTGGGCTTCATGCTGGTCGGCGCCGCCGTGCTGATCCCGATCATCCTGGGCTACACCGCCTATGCCTACTGGGTCTTCCGCGGCAAGACCGGCCATGAGGGGTATCACTGAGATGGCGAAACAAGACACCCCCCACCGCCATCACCACCTCCCCCGCCCGCGCCAGTGGCTGTGGTTCCTGGGCCTCTGGGTCGCGGGGGTGGCGGTGACAGGGGCGGTGGGGTTGGTGATCAAGCTTTGGTTGGGGCAGTAGCCCAGGGCAGCGGTCAGGGTTCGAGGTGATGCGGCAGCTCGACCCTGGCCATTGCGTAGTGGACCCGGCCGGTGTTGTCCACATAGCTGAAGGGAAGTTCGCGGGTTACGGCAATAGAAATTGCCGCGGCCGTGTAGACCTTGGTCCCGGACGTGATGTCGATGCAGATCCGGGCCTTCTTTCGGCCCATCGATCGCCTGAGGTCAGCGCGAATCCGGTCAATATGCTGATAGACCGCATCGAAATCCTCAAAATCGGGAACTTCATTTCCGACGGGCTCAAATTCCACGCCATCCACGCCACGATCCGTCACCAGATTTTTTGCAATGTCCCTGAATTTTTCGAGATCATTAATCGTTTGATTTGACGGCACGATGATGATTTTTCGAAGCCTCTCTTTGCGATCCCCCAATGAATCGTTCAGCACTCGTAGATTCTGCCGCCAAGGATGCCGCTGGAAATTCCCAAATTTAACGTCGCTACACTCCCCCTTATGCAAATCCTCCCATTCTTTTCGCAACATTCCGTTGTCCTCCGGAGACGCCCCGCAGACAAGGCGCCTGAGACTTTTAAGATCATCCGTCAAGTCCGGGTCCTTTGGACATGGAGAAAGTGCCATGATAAGGACCGAGTGACCGACATATCCTTTAGATGACAGGGCCTGTGTGGTGGTCTGGATGACGTCCGAGCGATACTTGTAGAGCATCATCAGAGATATAAAGAACAGAGCGAGGCTCAACAAAAACCACAAGAGCGCGAGACTAGACTCCCCGCAGAGAGCCAGACCAAACTCCCCCAGCGCGAGGCGCGAGGCGCAGAGTTCCGGTATGGCCGAGAACAGCGCGGCCGCACTGTCTCCCAGCCAGCCGGCACCGATGACGCTGAGGGCGAGCAGGCCCAGAACGCGTGCCTTTTTCCACGACATCATGGCGCGCCTCTCTCCTCGGCCCTGGTGAATCGCCCATACCCTACCGCCGTCTTCGCGCCGGCGCCGATCCACTCCAGCGCCGCCGCCAGCTGAGCCATCACCTCGTCCAGGATGCCCCGATCCTGGGGCCGGCGCGGCAGGATCGCGAAGTCGAAAACCTGGTCCTGGGCCAGGGTCAGGAAGGGGATGGGGATCGGGCTGTACCAGTCGCCCGGGGCCGGCGGGTTGTCGCCGCCGGCGTAATAGGGGCCGTAATGGGGCGTCATCACGTCGCGGACCAGCTTCACCTCGGGCACCGGCAGGGCGTCGAGGACGATGAGGCGGCCGGCCGTGAGGTCGATCCCCTTGCCGGGCCTGGGGCCGAACAGAGCCTTAGCGTCGTCGGCGCTGCCGCCCCAGGTCTCGTACCAGCTGCGCAGCATGCCCTTGACCGACGAGCCGGGCAGATATGGCACGCCCAGGCTGTGATGCCAGTTGAAGCCGTTTTCGACCGGGCTGCTGCGGCCCAGACCGGCGGTCCAGCGCCAGTCGCTCTTGAACCGGGCAGACAGGCCGCTGCGGCTCCGGACCAGATCAGAGCGTCGGGCGAGCATGGCGTTCAGGGCATCGTCGGTCTTCGCCGCCTTGGCACATGTGATGACGCGATCGAGGAAAGCCGCCTTGGCGGTGGAGTCGGGCTTAGCATCCCACTCATCTGGCCATGCATCAAAGAAGCGGTCGAAATAGAGGCCGGGATTCGGGGAGAGGTCGGCACGCCACGCCCCATCCGGTTGAGGACGAAACTCACTGAGGGCCGTAAATGCCTGGCCGAAGCTCGCGAGCCGGAAGGGCGGCGCCGAAGACCGCTCGGGCTTGGCCCCTGGCTTTCCCCCACCGGGTTTCCGCCGGTCATTTCCCCTCATCTGCCCCTCCTTCCCCGGCGGAGATGCCGGCCTCGGCGAAGGTCTTCAGCCAGCCCAGATAAGCCAGCGTCTCGCGCTGCATCCAGACGAACAGCTCCTGGTTGCCCGCGATCAGCTGCTCGATCAGCGCCTCGCCCGCGGCGAGGCGGAAGGGGTGTGGTGTCGCCCCGTCCGTCAGCCACCGCGTGAGATGGCAGCACAAAAGCTTGCTCGCCTCGTCCGGCTTCGCCTGGTCTGCGCCGTCGCGCATCAGCATCGCCAGGGCCTGACCGATGCCGTTGGTCAGCACCCGCGCCGGCATCTGCCGGGCCGCCCGCTTATAGTCCACCAGCTGCGCGCCGGTCACCGTCTTGACGGCCTCATAGGCATGCTTCGCCCGCAGCATGTCGAGGGATGGCGTCGTGGTCATCGGCCGCCCTCCGGCGCAGGCTGCGGATATCGGCCCGCCCGCACCCAGCCCTGGCCGACGGTTTCATTGCCGCCGAACTGGAGAAATTTCTGGCCCTCGATGAAATCCGCCACCACTGTTCGTCCGTCACCATCCGCCGAGCCGCGGGCGGTCAGGGTCATGTAGAGCAGCGTGTCGGGTGGCAGACTTTCCTCGTACCAGAGGTTGTTGCTGGCCTTGGTGGCGGTATCCAGCACATTGCGCGCCTGCACCGGCAGGGCATTTTCGGCGAACCAGCGGAAATCATCGTCGGCGATGATGCAGAGCTGGTCGCTCAACCGCCCGCGGGCGCCGTCATCGGCGATCAGCCGGCCGATGACCTCCGGGATGGCCGGCGGCAGCTTGGATATATCGGCCTCGAACAGCCGGTCTTCCAGGAAGATCCGGCCGGCGATATCGGTCAGCGCCTTGCCGTGATCGACCTTGAGAGTCGGCACATCACCGGCCTGCAGACCGGCCCGCTCCAGATCCCGCCGCAGTCGCTCCAGGATCAGCGGGCAGGTCAGCCAGAGATAGGCCCGGGTGAGCGAGCGCACCGGCAGCAGCAGCAGGCGGGCATCCGACACCAGCACGCTGCCGGCACCATCCACCTGGCCGAACGCCGCATCGACACGCGTTTTTTGCTCGCCGCCGTCGCACATGGCGGCACGCAGGGCGCCCTTCACCGCCGAGCCGGGGATGTAGGGATAGCCGGTCACCGCCTCACGCGCGACCTTGAGATCGATCGCGCCATCGCTCTGGCCACTGCCGGGGTGGAGGAAGGTTTCGGCCAGAAGACCGAACATCACGTCGCTCATGATCAACTCGCCTTATCGTCGTGCAGAATACCAGAGAGGCAATCGCCGAAGCCCCAGCGATGCCGGGGCCCCAGAGGGCCGGGTGTGCCGGTCGCGCCATCGAGAAACCAGGTGGTGCCGGCCGTCAGCACCGGTCGCATGGGGTGTGGGCGTCGGCCCTGATCATCCCAGCCGCCGATCATGCCGGGCTTCCTGGCGCAGACCATGCGGATGCGGCCGCCGCCGCAGCCGAGCGCTTCGCCGGGGGTCAACAGGGCCGGTTGGGCGATCACCGGGCCGGTCGCGACCACGACGGCCCCGGCACCCGGCGGCTCGGTGGCCTCGATGATCCGATCCGGCGCCAGATCGCGGAGCCCGGCTGCGCGATGCTCGCCGCCCAGGGCGACCGTGCCCGGCAGGCCATCCAGCCCGGCCAGCCGCTCGGCGACCCGCGGATCGGTCGCCTGCACCCGCACGCAGATCTCCAGCCCCTCGGCCGGACGGATATGGACCGGGGCGTAGAGCGCACCCTCCTCCACCCGCCGTGTCGCCACGTCGCGGCCAATGCCGATGCGCGGCTCGGATTTCCAGAGGCACGCGGTCAGGCGCAGATCGCCCTTCGCGGGCACCCGGCCCTTCAGGAAGCAGGTCATGCCACTGGCGGTCAGCCAGGCATCGGTGAGCATCTTCGATTTCTCCGGCACCTCGGACAGGCAGGTCGGGCCCAGATCGGTCTCGATCATCTCGCCCGGCCGGGCGCGGGCCAGGTTCTCATCCTCCAGGCGCAGCAGGGCGGCCGGGGCCGGGTAGAGCCGTTCGCCGTTCAGCACCAGGAAGGGTGCACCGAAACGCAGATGCCCGCCATTCAGCAGCCCGGCGGTCGTCTCCGACCATCGGCCACCACGGGGGCCCTCAAGCGCCTGGGCCAGGGCGTTGCGCACGGCGCCGACAAGGGTCGGCGGGTTGGGCGGGAACAGGCTCTCGGCCTCGGCGGCGCCGGGGTCGCTCTGGTTGAACGGCCGGCCGCTGCGGAAGAACAGCGTGTCCACCGGGCGGAAGGCGAAAATGCGGTCGAAGCGCCTGGTCATCGGCCGTCTCCCGTATCGGCCACATCCGGTATCAGTACCTGCGACCGGGAACCGCCGACCGACTGGCGGGCAAAGAAGCGCAGGAACAGGGCGGCATCCGGGTTGAGGCGCGGCCGGTCGCGCCGGGCCCCTGCCCCGCCCGGCACCTCGCGGAGCAGGGCCACGAGCGGCCGGATTTCCTTGCGGGCGATCTCGAGCCTCTCCTCTTCGGAGAGATCGCCCCCGGGCGCATCCATGGCCGGCAGATCCCGGCTGCGATTCCTGAGATGGGCCTGGGCCAGCAGACGCTCGAAATCATCGTCATGGCCGCCATCGGCAAAAAGGTCCAGCACCGGCGCCCCGAAGCGCCCGCCGATCGCATGCAGCAGGCCCGACGAGGCGGCGAGCGGCGCGTGCTGTCCCGACGCGAACCCCGCGAAGGCCTCGACACCCGGCGCATCCCATTGCGACACCCAGCTGCGGCTGAAATCGCCACCGCGAATGATGTCGGCGGCCAGGCTGTCGCGGCCATTGCCGTCCTTCGCCACCCCGTCCAGCACCTCATGCGCCCGGGCCAGCACCAGGCGCAGCGGCACGGTGGCCTCGGCGAAGATCACGGCGGCAGAGATGGTGGGGCGGCTGCCCTCGCCCATCGCCTCCTCGGCCGCACCGGTCCAGTGCTCACGCAGCTCACGCGCGCAGGTCACCGCATCCGGCACCGACAGCAGGGCCAGCACATCATCACCGCCGGCATAGATGCAGATGCCGTCATGCCGCCTGATCGTCTGGGTCACCTGCGTGCCGAACCTCTTGAACAAGGTCGCAATCGCGCCCGGCCCCGCCTGCGCCAGCGCCTCGCCGATCCGGTCGCCATCCATCAGCAGCAGGGCGTAATGGGTGGCGGGCTCGCCGATACCGGCGGCGGTCACGAGAGCGGCGCGGGCAGCCTCCAAGTCCCGGCGACGGTCGCCGGCATCGTCCTTCGGAATTGGAAAGTCCTTGGTGTTCCTGAGGGCATCCCGATCGAAGAGGTTGCCGTCAAGCCTGCCGATCTCCCCCAGATCGCTGGCCAGATGCGCAGCGGATCCGCTCTCGCTCTGGAAATCCCCTCCGACAAGGTCCCTAGGCGGTAAACTCATAAATTCGCTTGGCGTTTTTTGGCAGCTGTGATTCAAGGCTTCCGAATGAGGGAGCTTTGAATGACGCGCCGCCGCTATGAA
>NZ_NYWI01000059.1:0-12058 GCF_002684955.1 Tistrella sp.
CCGATCGCCGGGCCCGGGGGGTGGCCACCCCCCGGGCCCGCTTTCATTATGCACGGCTTCGTCCAACAGGCGGGGATCCAGGTTTGCCGCCCCGTGGAGAACGCCGACAGACCGGCCACCGGCCGCGAAGACGGAGGCGTCGAAAGGGCCATGGTCGCAAACGGTCATCGATCATTCCTGTAGAAGCCTACCTGGATCCCCGCCTTCGCGGGGATGACGGTGTTTAGTTTGTGCAGAGACGGTCGACGCTGGTGTCGGACAGCGGCGGTGGCGGTTGGACTGTACGGGCATGGCCGACGGTGGTGCCGAACAACGGCGCTGGCGGCTGGACGGTGCGGGAGCAGTCGACGGCGATGTCGGACGGTGCCGGCGCGGCGCGCCCCGGCCATCACTCCGCCACCCCCGCCTCTTCCGCCGCCGCCGCCCCGCTGGTGCGGGTCAGATCCGTCGTCCAGGCGGTGCCGTCCGGGGCGCCGGCGCCGCCGAAATCGGCGACATGGTGCAGGAAGACGTCCAGCAGCTCCGCCATATCCGTGGCGCCGCGGGCGACCAGGCCTGCGCGCACGGGCGCCGCCTGGCGGGCGACCACGGCCGAGGGGTAGTCGCGGGCCAGGCGCACCACCGCCTCGACATAGGCTTCGGTCGATCGGGCGAGTGCGGTGGCGAGGCCGGCGCGGCGGGCCTCCATCTCGGCCACCGCCGCTTCCGCCTCGGCCAGCATCGCCTTGGCACGGCTGCCCGACCCCGCCTGTTTGCGCATTTTTTCGAGCGTCGGCCGCGCCACCTCGTCCACCGCCCGGGCCACCGCCGCCAGCCGGAGCGCATCGCCCCGCACCCGATAGCCCGACAGCGCGCCCGCATTCATCACCGCGCGCAATGCCCGGTCGCGGGCGGCATTGCTTTCGGCCAGCACCTCGCGGATCTCGCGACCGAGCCCGGCCAGCTCCGCGCGCGCCGCCTCGTCGGGCAGGCCCACCGCCAGGGTTTCCAGCCGGGCGACCGGGTCGCCGCCGCCGCCGTCTTCGCCGCGGATCCGGGCCAGCATGGCATTGGCCTCGGACATCCGCTCCCAGGCGGCCGAAATCTCGCCCAGCCGTTCCTGCGAGGTGACGGCCGGCAGGCCGATCGCGAAACGCGCGCCGATGGTGCGGCCGATGGCGGGCCGGCCGGTCCGGGCATCGAAGGGCGGCAGCTCGCGGCGGTCGGCCGAGCCCAGCCGGTCGGCCGGGGGGGTGATGTCGCCGCCGCGCACCGCCAGCCCGCCGGCCTGGCCATGCGGCCGGCCGCGGCGGTTCAGGCGAAACGGTTCCTGCGTCAGTTCCGCGGCATTGCCCAGCATGTCGTGCAGCCCCAGCGGATCGGGTTTCAGCAGCCCCACCGGATGCAGCTTGCCGCCGGCCGACCGGCTGCCCTGGTGCCAGGCATAATCCGAGGGCGGCCCGTCCGGCATCGGTGCGTGGCGGGCCAGGAAGGTTTCGGTCGCAACCGCCGCCCCGCCGCGGGCGGCATATTCCCATTCCGCCTCGGTCGGCAGGCGCACGAAACCGGTCATGCCCGCCCGGCCGGGCAGGGCGTCGGGCGCCTCGGCCATCAGCCATTCGGTATAGCGCCGGCCCAGATCGACCGCGTCGAACCAGCTCATCTCCACCGCCGGCAGGCGGGTGCGGATGGTGGGTTTGGCGCAGTCGCCCAGAAGCGCGCGGCGCTGCGCCTCGGTCAGTTCGTATTTGGCCAGCAGGTAATAGCGCTCGCCCGGCCGGGCGGGATCGGTGAAGCCGCCGGCCACCGCCTCGATCCGCCGGCCGTCGATCGGCGACAGCGCCGCCCCGGCATCGCCCGCCTCCACCAGCACATCGTCCAGCGGCCCGTCGGCCGGGTGGGCCACGCGCCGGAACACCATCGATCCGCCGCAGGGCATGGGCAGCACCACATCGCCCGCGGCCGGCGCCGGGTTGAACATCTTTTCGGGCCACGGCTCCGCCGCATCAACCTGTCCTGCCGTCAGCACCAGGACGATTGCGGCCAGCCACCACCGTTCACCCATCCCGCAACCCCTCCGCCGGGGCGATCCCGGCCGCCCGCACCCCCGCCCAGCCGGCGGCGAGCAGGGCGGCCGCCAGCGTCACCGCCGCCCAGATCCCGAAATCTTCCGCACTCAGCCGCGCGATCCGCTCCCCCGGCGCCAGATCGCCGGCAAAGGCCCGGTCGAGTGCCGCGGCAAGCCCCAGATAGGCGAGCCCCGCCAGCGCCAGCGCACCCGCGGCAAAGGCCGCCGCCTGGGTCAGCGGCACCACCACCAGGGCGCGGGCCGGAAAGCCGATCAGCCGCAGCACCGCCAGATCGCGGCGCTTGCGCTCCACCTGCGCCCGCAGATTGGCGGCCAGCGCCACCAGGCAGCCGATCCCGGCCAGCCCCGCCACCATCCAGAACACCCGGCCCAGATTGCGGTCCAGCGCCTGCATCCGCCGGATCTCGGCACCATTGGTGCGCAGCTCCACCCCAAGCCGCCGGGCGGTATCGGCCGCCAGCCCCTCGACCTCGTAGATGCTCGACGCATAAAGCCGGAAGCGGGCATAGCGCCGCGGCCGGTCGGGCGGCGGGTCTCCGCGCCAGCCCAGCGCCGGCACCGCCAGCCCCTCGCGGAAATCCTCGGTCGCGGTCAGCAGGTCCAGATGCACCAGGGCGGCGGTTTCGGGCCGCACCGGCCCGTCGGTGATGCCGGTGACCGTCACCGGCAGCCGCGCCAGGTCGAACCGCCCGCCGCGCTGGCGGCTGACCTCGGCGATCAGCGCCGTGCCCGGCCCCGCCTGCAACGCCTCTGCCGCCGCCCGGCTCAACACGATCCGGTCGGGCGCCTCGGGCGCCGGCAGACTGCCCAGCATCGGATCCCCCTGCCCGGTCGGCTGGATCGCGAGGCCCGAAATGGAGGTACGTGCCTGGCGGTTGCGCAGCCGGGCCAGCCCCGCGGCGATCGCCCGGGTTTCGGGGGTCACGAAGGCCGTGCGCGGGTCGGCGGCCAGGGCCGCGATGTCGTCCGCGCCGAAACCGCCGCTCGCCACCGGCACGATCAGCCGGTTGGCGGGGTCGCGCACCAGCCGGTCGGCCATGGTGCCGATCACGCCTTCGCGCAGGCCGAACAGCACCAGCAGCGGCGCCAGCACCGCCGCCAGCGCCAGAATCTGGCAGAGCGACAGCCGCCGGTCGGCAACCATATCCTGAACGGCCAGACGCAAGGGTAGAGGGGGGCGCAGGCGCATCACGCGGCCTCCGTCCAGAACCGCGCCCGCACCACCGGCCCCTCGGTTCCGATCTCGTGGCGGATCATCGCACGCCCGGTCGCCGCCAGCCGCTGCCAGTCATGGCTGGCGATGATCGCGGTGGCGCCGGTGCGGTCCACCAGATCCAGCAGCAGGGCGAAAACCCGGTCGGCATTGGGCGGGTCCAGCGCCGCGGTCGGCTCGTCGGCCAGCAGCACCGCCGGGCGATGGGCCAGCGCGCGGGCGATCGCCACCCGCTGGCGTTCCCCCACCGACAGCGCCGCCGGCTTCACGTCCAGCCGATGGCTGATCCCCAGCCGCCCGGCCAGCGCCGCCAGATGATCGGCATCCAGGCGCCCCGCCAGTTCGGCCGGCAGGGCGATATTGGCCCGCACCGTCAGATAGGGCAGCAGCCCGCCGGTCTGGAGCACATAGCCGATCGCCCGGGCCCGCAGCCGCGCCAGCGCATCGCCCTGCCGCCGCGCCCAGAGATCCGCCAGATCCACCGCCGCGAACCGCATCACTGCCGCCCGGTCGGGCGCCAGACAACCGGCCAGCAGGTTGAGCAGCGTGCTCTTGCCCGACCCGCTCTCGCCCGCCAGCAGCAGCACCTGCCCGCGTTCCAGCCGCAGCTCCGGCACCTCCAGCTCATAGCCCGGCCGCGCCAGATGCAGGTCGCGGATGTCGTAGATCGGGCCGGTCACGGCAGCTTCGGCACGCAGGCAGGCCCGATCGGCGGTGGTGCCGACAGTGTCGGGGTGGCGGGTAGCGTCGGCGTTCCCGCAAAATCCAGCGGTCATGTCCGGCGCCCCCCTGCCCGCCTGCGCCCCACCCCCTCCACCGTCATCCCCGCGAAGGCGGGGATCCAGGTTTGTCGCCCTGCGGAGGACGGCGAAAAACCGGGCACCGGCCGGGAGGACGGGAGCGTCGGAAGGCTGACAGGGCTGCGGAGGCGAACGGTCATCGGTCATTCCTGTGGAGGCCTACCTGGATCCCCGCCTTCGCGGGGATGACGGTACTTCTTTTGTGCGGGCATGGTCGACGACGGTGCCGGACAGGGGCGGTGGTGGTCAGACGGCGCGGGCACGATCGACAGCGGTGCCCGACAGCGGCGGCGGTGGTCGGGCGGTGCGGACACGGTCGACAACGGTGCCGGACTGTGGCGATAGCGGTCAGACGGCGCGACCACGATCGACGGTGCCGGCCATGGCGGGCCGGCGGACAACGCCGACCGTTCCCGCGGAACCCGTCGCCCATGTCCGACACCACCCCCACCCGCTCGGCGCCACACCCCCCTCCACCGTCATCCCCGCGAAGGCGGGGATCCACCTTGGTCGCCCTGCGAAGAACGCCGACACGGCGGGATCCGGCCGGGATGACGCTGTTTTTTTGTGCCCGCATGATCGACCCTTACGGCAGGGCATCCAGCGCGATCGGGTAGACCGCCTCGCCGCCCGCGCGGTCGTCGTCGAGTGCGATCCAGAGGTCGGCGTCGTCGTGGATGGCCCGGTAGAGCCGGATCTTGGCCGCCAGGTCGTCGAGGAATTCGCGCTGCTGGCCGAAGCTCCAGGCCAGCCAGTCATCCTCGGTCAGCTCCAGCACCCGCGAGCGATAGGGCAGGCCTTCGAGATATTCTCCGATCAGCCCGGTATCGGCCAGGCGCCGCGCCTCTGCCCCCGCCACCCGGTCGGGCCGGCGGCTCATCGCGGCGGCGGCCCCCTGCAGGGCGCCGAAGAAATCGCCGGGCGCGATCCGCGTCGCCTCGCCGGCATCCAGGATCGCCCGAAGCGTCGCCTGCAGGTCGCTCAACTGGTTGCGGGTGATCAGCACCCGCACATCCAGCGCCTTGGAGGCCGGGTTGGCGAGGTCGCGATCGGCCACCCAGGCCTGGAACAGCTCCGGCGGCCGGCTGCCCTGCTGCGCGCCGGCCCAGGCCAGCCGCATCGCCTTGCCGACCAGCCCGGTGCGTTCCAGCGCCTCGGCCACGGGCGCCGGCGCGGGCGTCGTTTCCGCAGGCGCCAGATCCGGCCGCATGCCCTGGGCGATGGTGGTCGCCAGCCGGTCGACCACCGCCTCATAGGCCGCGACATCGCCCCCCGCCACCGGGAAATACAGCGACCCGATATTGGGATAGTCGGTCAGGTCGCGATAGGCGGCCGCGGCGCGGGCGTGATCTTCCGCCCCGGCCGGGGTTTCCAGATGCACGGCGGCGATCGCGGTGCGGTTGGCGCGCGCCAGCAGGCGCAGCTGTTCGGTGCCGAGCCCCGAGGCGCCGCCGTCTTGGGCCCCGGTCCGCGGGCTCGCATCGGTGATCAGCACCACGAAGCGGCCTTCGGCATCGCCCCAGTTCACGCCCTCGATCGCGGTGCGCAGGCCCGCATAGGCATCCTCGCGGAAATCGCGGTTGGAGACCTGCGACGCTTCCAGCCGGCCGAGTGCGGTCAGGAAATCCGCCTGCTCCGGGTCCGCCACCGGTTCGGCGAAGACCTTCGAGACATAGCCGTCGGGGCTGCCGTCTTCCATCACGTCGCGGAAGCCGACCAGGCCGAAGCGCGGCGCGGCGGGCCCGAATTCCTTGACCAGCCGGTCGCGCACCCCGGTCATCACCCGTTCGGCCGCCCGGATATAGCGGTCGAACGAGATGCTGGTATCGACCACGAACACCACCCCGGTGCGGTAGCCTTCCGCGACGGCATCGGGCTCTGGTGCCGCTTCAGGCGCCGTCTCGGGCGCCTCCGCCCCCTCCGAGGTCGCCGCCACATTCAGCGCCAGCGCCTGGAAGCCGTCGGGGAACCAGACCTCCTGCCAGTCCAGGATCGGCAGCAGATAGAACTGCCGCGAGATGTCGACATGGGCGGGTGGTTCGGCCGCGATCACCGGCGCGTCGGGGGCGAGCGTGCCGGTCTGGATCGCGGTCAGGGTGTCGCGGGCGAAGGCGCCGGCATCCTCTTCCTCCACGATCCGACGCAGATCTTCCCCATCCTTAAAGAACAACGCACGGTTGCGGTTGACCCGGTCGGTGAAGGCCACCACCAGGTTCTGCTTCCAGTCGATCACCGTTCCGGCCGGCACCCAGCCGACCGGCGCCGAGCGGCCGCCGCGGCCGACCTCCACCCAGTCCTCGCCGCCCGCCGTCTCGCGCCCATAGACGAAGAGCAGGCTGAGCGGCGGAATCGCGGCCACCCCTTCGGGCGCGGCGTCGCCGGGCCGCGCCACCGGCACGGCCCCCGGCCGGGTCAGCACCCGCTGTTCCAGGGTCGATTTCCCCGCCATCAGCAGGGGCCGCCGCTCGGGCGCGGATTGCGCCAGGCCAATGACAGGCAGCAACGCCAGGGCCGTGGCAATGGTCAGCGTCTTCAACATCACCCCTGGCCTCCGCTACCCGCCGTTGCGTCCAAGGCATCGAACAGGCTCTGCGCCTCGCCATCGCCCAGCCTGGCCGCCTTGGCATAAAACGCCCGCGCCCGCTCGACATCGGGCGATTTGAAGGGTGAGGGCTCGCCCGGCGCCAGGCGCGGATCATAGAACCGGCCGATCGCCCGCGCCGCCGGGGCGCTGCCCTCGGCCGCCGCGCGTTCCCACACCACCAGCGCGGTATCCAGATCGCCGCGGTCATAGAAGGACCGGCCGGCCTCGTACATCTCCGCCGCCGGCAGCTTCGCGATTCGCGGCAGATCGGCCACCGTCCAGCCGGGCGCCGCCTCCATCGGCGTTTCATCCATCCGGGGCATGACCACGCTCACCGCCCCGTCGGAGGCCTGCATCCGGTGGCTGAAGCCGAAGCCGATCGCCAGCACCAGCCCGATGGCGGCCGCCCCCACCGCCGCCAGCGTCCGAAGGCTCCAGCCCTCGCGCCGCACGGGTTCCGGCGGCAAGGCCGCGGCATCCCCGCCGATCAGCGCCCGCATCGCATGCGGCCGGTCCAGCGGGTCGGGGGCGAGCAGCCGGGCGACATCGCCGCGCAGTTCCTCCGGCAGGGCCGACAGATCCGGCACCCGGCGCCGTGCCTCCACCGCGGCATGCAGGGTGCGGCCCATGTCGAGCGGCCGCCCGGCCGCCGATGCCGCCAGCACCAGCCCCAGGCTGTAGATGTCGGTGCGCTCGTCGACCGCGCCCCCGAACAGCCCCGCCTGTTCAGGAGAGGCCCAGGCGAGCTTGCCGGCGAAAGCATCGCCGAAAATCGTGCGATGATCGGCGCGGGCCAGCTTGGCGATGCCGAAATCGATGATCTTGGCCCGGTCCAGATCGCCGCCGGCCAGCAGCACATTGTCGGGCGCCAGATCCCGGTGGCAGATCCCCGCCTCATGCGCCACGGCAAGCCCGGCGGCCAGCCGGTCGCGCAGTCGCCGCACCTCGTCGGGCGTCAGCGGTTTCTGGCGGATCCGGTCGGCCAGCGACGGCCCGTCGACGAATTCCATCACCAGATGCAGCCGGCCGGTCTCGTCGCGGAACAGTCCGTCATAGCCGACCACCGCATCATGGCGGATGCGGCGCAGCGCCTCGGCCTCACGCAGAAACAGGGTCACCACGCCCTCATTGCCCATCAGCTCGGGCAGGATCACCTTGATCGCGTGTTCCGTGCCCTGGTCGACATGGGTGGCGCGCAGAATCTCGCCCATGCCGCCGCGGGCGATCACCCCGGTCACTCGCCAGGTGTTCAGCAGCACCCGGCCCACCGGGTCGGGCAGCTGCGGCACCACGAGGGCCGCATCATCAGGGGTACCGGCTGCCGCATGCGGCAGGGCCCCGGCCAGAATCGTGCGATCGTCGTTCTCAACCATGGGGACGGCTCCAGGGCGTCAGGGTCACGTCCTCGATCGCGTCGCAGGCAAGCGCCACGGCGGCGATGTTGTCGGGGGCGTTGCGCGACAGCGCCAATGTCTTCAGGGTCTGCACCGCGCGGGGTGCGGGGAAATTGGCGATGACATCGGCGATCTCGCCATCGCCCACGCAGCGCGCGATGCCGTCGGTGCACAGCAGGAAACGGTCGCCGGGCAGCACCGCCGCCGCCTCCATCTCCAGCGCCAGATCGCCGAAGGCGCCGACCGCGCGGGTGATGATGTTGGCGGCCGGGTGGTCGCGGGCCTGATCTTCGGTGATCACGCCGCGGTCGATCAGCTCCTGGACATGGGAATGATCGCGGGTGATCTGCCAGAGCTGGCGGTCGCGCAGCAGGTAAAGCCGGCTGTCCCCCGCCCAGAGGCAGACGAAGCGGCCGCCATGGATCATAAGCACCACGACCGTGCTGCCGATCATCTCGCGATCGCCCAGCGCCCGGCCCTCGGCCCTGAGTTCGCCATGCACCTCTGCCAGCGCCCGGCGCACATCGCCCAGAAGCTCGGCGCCCGATGCCGGCACGGGGATGGCGTCCAGACGTTCCATGATCATGCCGCTCGCCCGGTCGCCGCGGGCATGGCCGCCCATGCCGTCGGCCACCGCCCAAAGCCCGATATCGCGCCGGTCCAGAAAGGCATCCTCGTTATGGCGCCGCACCCGGCCGGCATCGGTCATGCCGGCCGATCGCAGCATCATCGCCGCCCTCATGGCGCGCCTCCCCTCAGGATCTCGTGCCAGAGCCGCGGCTCGGGCAGGTCGGGCGCGAAGACGAAGCGGCCGGGCAAAGGGCCAGCCTCGCCGCGCCGCGGCAGGGTCCAGAACTGCACGGGGCCGGCGGTGCCCGGCGGCTCGGCGCGATGGGCCAGGGCCGCGAAGGCCGGGCCCAGATCGCCCGGCCGGTCCAGGCGCACCGCCACCACCCCGCCATCCAGGCTCTGCCCGGCACCCCGGGCGTAGTGGTCGGCGATGATCGGCCCCTCCAGCTCCAGCAGCGCCCGTTCCCAGCGGTCGGGGTCGACATCGGGGTCCAGCGCCGCCAGCGCCAGATCCTCCACCCGCGCGAACCAGTCGGCCGCGGCCGAGGCCAGCCCCGGCGGCGGCGGCATCTCGTCCAGCCGGGCGGCGATGGTCAGCGGATAATACCGCCCCACCCGATCGACGCTGGCCATCAGCACCCCTGCTGCCGCCTGCCGGCCGCAGATCCCCGGCGGCAGCACGAAGCGCCAGACGGGGGCCTGGAGGTAAAGCGCCAGCCAGGCATCGGGCAGGTCGTCGCGCACCCGGGCAAGCCCCGCGCGCACCCAGCCGTCCCAGGGTTCGACGAAGCCGTCATCCAGCCGGCGGCGGACGAAATCGCCCAGCCAGGGCAGCTTGCCGCACACGCCCGGCGGCGTGGCGGATCTCAGAAGCGCCGCGGACATGAGAACGACCTCAGATCGTCGAGAGAGAAGGGGTTGAGCACCGATCCGGCGCGCACCTCGAAGCGCGCGGCATTCTGCCCGGCCCTGAAGGTCACCTCGAAACGGTCGCTGGCGATCTGGCGCACCTCCGACCGGTCGATCAGCCGGAACAGCGCCCAGGGACCGGTCAGGCTGGTGCCGCCCGCCGGGGTGCCGTCCGTGCCGATGAAGGTGACGCGCACCTGCTGCGGCCCGTTGCCCGGCCAGCGCAGCGGGATCGGCCGCACCGGCCCGTGATCATAGGCGGCGGTCTGGCCGTTCACCTCCACCACCACCCGGGCGGCGGATGGCGTCAGCGACACCGGCACCAGGTCGAAGCCGATATCGGGCACGGTGCCGCCGCCGGGGAAGAAGGCATCGCGGATCCGCGCCGCCTCGCGGAAATCGGCCAGCACGGCATTGGGGATGCCCAGATCGGCATTGTTGATCTTCCGCCAGCTCCAGCGCCGGCCGCCGGTCTCCACATAGGGCGCCAGCTCCTTGCGGAAAAAGCCGTCCAGAATGCCGCCGCCGGCAAAGATCCGCGCGAAATCATCCAGCTTCACATCCTGCCGGCTGCCGCGATCGAAGGGGTAGCGGCCGGCGAGCGCCGTGCGGCACAGATCGCGGCCGTCCAGCGCCCAGGCCTCGTTCAGCCGCGCCCTGGTATCGCCGATGGTGCGGGTCGAGGCGCGCTCGGCGATGGTCTCGGCCCAGCCGCGCATGACATCCGGCGCGCGCCCCGCATCCAGCGACAGCTGCTGCGCCAGCCCGGCCAGCTCCGCCTCGGCCGCAGCCCCGCCGCCGGGGCCGTCCACAGCCATGCGGCCGCGGCTCATCGCCCGGTAAAGCTGGCCCAGATCGTCGACGATCGCATCCACCGGCGCCTGTCCGCCGGGGCCGGCGGTCACGAAGCCGTCCAGCTCCTTGAACCGCTCTTCGACATAGGCGCCGGGGAGTTCCTGCGCCCCGCCGCCGCGGCCACCCGCCAGCGCATCCGATGCGGCATCGCGCAGCAGCAGGCTGGCGATCCGGCCGCTGAAGCCGAACTGGCGCTGCATCCGGCTCTCGGCTTCAAGCCCCACGGCATCGCCCGCGCGCTCGCTGCCCGAGGGCCGACCCTGCCCATCGGCCTCCCCGGCACCGGCATCGCCGCGCGGGGTCGCCAGCCGGGTTTCGTCGGCCACCGCCTTCAGCAGCGTCACCATCGGCGATCGCGGCGAGGACAGCACGTTCAGGCTTTCCACCGCATGGGTGTCGCTCTGAAAGGTCGCCAGATCGATATCGGCGATCAGCCCGTTCCAGATCCCGACATAGTCGTCGTAATAGAGCTGCAGCGTGTCGCGGGCAAGCTTCGCCACCTCTTCATCGGTCAGCGCGCGGGTCTTCTCGCTCAGCACCCAGCCCTCGTCGGCGGTGGCGCGCACCTCCGCTTCCAGCGCCGGCAGAAAGGTGTTGTGGAAGCCGTCATAGGTATAGATACCGGGAATGCCTTCCGACAGCCGCTTGCCCGAGCGGCGGACCAGCACCCGCGCCGCCTGCGGCCCGGCATGGTCGACCGGCGTCCAGGCCGGCAGGGCGGTTGCGGCCGGGCTTTCGACCAGCCGGGCATAGACCCGTTCGGCCAGAGGCTGAGAGGCCAGAAGCGTGCGCACCTGTTCGACCAGCGCACCATCCAGCGGCACCGAGGCGATCGGCCGGTCCAACAGCGCCGCCAGATGGTCCTGAAGTGCTGCACGCAGTGGCGCATTCTCTTCGCCCGGCCAGCGGTTCTGCCAGTCCAGCGCCATCCAG
This sequence comes from Tistrella sp., assembly GCF_002684955.1. Lineage (NCBI taxonomy): Bacteria > Pseudomonadati > Pseudomonadota > Alphaproteobacteria > Geminicoccales > Geminicoccaceae > Tistrella > Tistrella sp. Next base: position 11,327 of record NZ_NYWI01000059.1, read on the forward strand.
GCGCCGATCACCTCGGGTTCGATCGGCCCCTGCGCGCCCAGCATCAGATAGACCTTGAGCGCGGTGTAAGACACATCCGACGGCGAGGCGGCTGCGCGCAGCTGGTTCTCCAGGCGCACAAGCAGCCGCGGCAGGAACAACCGGTTCAGCGCCCGGTGATAGGCCGACACCGTGCCCTGCGACAGGGTCGGCGCCTGGTCCAGCCCGAAGCCGCGATCGATCGGGGTCTCAAGCCCCGCCTCGGCCTCGGCCGCGCCGGTCGGCACGTCGCGCAACCGGTCCAGAACGGGCGAAAGCTCCGCCAGATCGTCATCGGCCACCGCCGTTTCGGCAAAGGGTGTCACCGCCCCGCGATAGTCCTCGATGCCGGCCGCGGCCTCGTCGATCAGCCGGCTGTTGCCGAAGTACGAGACCGTCCAGGCGGCAACGCAGGCAATGGCGACCACGGCGGCGGTCGCAAAACCGGCATGGCGGATCAGCCGCCGGCGCCGGGCCACCGCGGGATCGGTGGCCACCACGCCGGCTTCGGCAAACACCACCCGGTTCAGCAGATCGGCCAGGAAAAACGCCCGGCCGCGGCCGGTCATCGGCGGCTGGGTGGCACGATCCAGGCCGAAGGACCGGGCCATGGCACCGGTCAGCCGGTCGAAGGGCGTGCCTTCCTGGGTGCCGCTGGTCAGATACACGCCGCGCAGCAGCGGCCGTTCCGCCAGCCGGGTCGGCTGGAACACC